>JBFKGW010000339.1:0-3885 GCA_041633145.1 Alphaproteobacteria bacterium | reverse complement strand
CATGGAAGACGGTAGCCCGTCGAAGACCGGCGTGTTCATTCAACTATCCGGCGGCCACGCCGGCCCGGACGGCATCGAGCTCGATTCCGAGGGCGGCATCCTGGTCTGCCACTTGGGCGTCGGCATCTGGCGCTTCGACGACAACGGCCTGCCAACCCATCTGATCCATGCCGGCGATACCCATCGGCTGATGACCAACATTGCCTTCGGTGGCCCGGAAAATAAAACGCTGTACATCACCGATTCTCTGAACGGCAACATCATGACCGCCGAGTTGCCGATCGCCGGCAAGACGATGTACGGCTTGAGTTGAGGATAATTGACTCACATACCGCGACACGACAAAGGGATGCGCCATGGCTACTACCATCGACAAGGTTCTGATCTACGGCTACGGCGTGATGGGGCAGGCGGTCTCGGGCACTTTCGCCGAGGCTGGGTTCGACGTGCATGTGGTGTCTTCGCGCGGCGACGAATTGTCGGGCAGCGCCGGTTCGGTGACCTTTCACAGCGCGCCGCCGGACGTCGTTCCGGATTTGATCATCGAGTTCGTGCCGGAGAATTATGAGGACAAACAGGCGGTCTACCGTGTGCTCGAAGCGGCCTATGGCGGCGCGCCGCTGATTGCCAGCGGCACCTCGGGGCTCGATCTAGTGCGACTGGCCGACGGCCTATCCCACCCCGAACGCTTCCTCGGCGTGCACTATTTCATGCCGGCCGAAAGCACCGCGGTGGTCGAAGTGATGGCCGGGCCGAACTGCCCGCCGGAAGATGTCGATGCGGTCTCGGCGGCGATGAAACGCACCGGTAAGGAAACGGTGGTGCTGTACAAACCGGTCGTCGGTTTTCTCATCAACCGGCTGCAGCACATCATTCTGCACGAGTGCTATTACCTGATACAGGACGGCGTCGCCGGGCCGGATGATATCGACATGTCGGCACGGCTGATGCTCGGCCCGCGCATGTGCCTTAACGGGCTGATCCAGCAAAAAGATATCAGCGGGTTGAAAATCCACGCCGATGCCCAGCGTTCGATCGTGCCGGAACTTTATCCGGTCGATACGCCCAACCCGATGATCCAGAACATGGTGGCGCGCGGCGAGGGCGGGCTGGGCGACGGCAAGGGCTTTTACGACTGGTCCGGTATGGACGTCGCCGAGATCCGCGCCCGCGCTGGTCGCCGGTTGCGTAAGCTGACCGAATTCCTGCGTGCCGAGGCGGAAGAAGAGACGGGATCAGCGGAGCCGCGGCCACGCTCGCGCGACGAGCTGTTGGGCGACTAAGCCGGATCGTTTCGCCGCTGCTCGCCCGCGGACCGGCACTCTGGTATCCTCGGCTGAAGCACAAGGATTAGATCGATGAAAATCACCGAGATCACGCCGATCGCCATTTCGTTGCCGATGACCAAGCCGCTCAAGATGGCCGGCATCGTCTTCGACAGCAGCGACAATGTCTTGGTACGCATCACCACCGACAACGGCTTGGTCGGCTGGGGCGAGGCGTCGTCGTCGCCGACCATGACCGGCGAGACGGTGGAGAGCATGATGGCGGCGATCCGCTATCTGACACCCTTCTTCGTCGGCCGTGACCCGTCCGAGTTTGTTGAAAACCTGGCGCTGATGAATTTCCGTCTCTATGGCAATGCCAGCGCCAAGACGGTGCTCGAGATGGCGTTCTACGATCTCGCCGGCAAGGCGGCGCAAAAGTCGGTTGCCGAATTGCTCGGCGCGGTGCGGCGCACCCGCATGCCGGTCTTATGGATGCTGGCCTCAGGCAAGCTTGCCGAAGACCTAGCCGACGGCCGGCAAAAGCTCGACGAGGGCTTTAAGTCGTTCAAAATCAAGGTCGGCACCAATCCGGTTGCCGAAGACATCGAGCGCGCCCACGAAGTCCGCAAGCTGGTCAATGGCGGCGTGCAGCTGTCGTCGGATGCCAATCAAGGCTGGTCGCGCGGAGATGCCATCACCTTTGTCGAAGGGGTCGGCGATACGCTCGATTTTATCGAGCAACCGATCATGGGCGACGACATCGAAGGCATGGCCGAGGTGCAACGCCACGCCAAAGCGCCGATCGGCGCCGACGAAGGTCTGCACAGCGTCAAGGATATCCGCCTGCATAAGGAAATGGGCGCGGCGCGGGGCGGCAGCCTGAAAATGATCAAGCTGGGCGGCGTCACGCGTGCCTACGAGGCGGCCTGTCTGTGCGACGAGTTGGGCATGCACGTCAACATGGCGGGCAAGGTCGCGGAATCGAGTATCTCCAGCGCCGCCGTGTTGCACATCTCGGCGGCCGCGCCGTCGCTCGAGTGGGGCCTCAGCATCACCAAGCAGTATGTCGCCAAGGACCTGGTGCGCAATCCGATCGTCGTCGAGGCGGGCGAGGCGATCCTACCCGAGGGCGCCGGTCTCGGCGTCGAGGTGGACGAAGATGCGGTGCGGGAGTTTGCCGTAAGCGCGTAGCCGACCGCTCGGGCTAGTCCCGCGTGCGCCAGTCGCGCTGTAGATCCAGCGAGTAAACGAACCGGCCTTCCGGGTGAATGCTGCGGGTGGTCTCGAACAGCCGGCCGCGCTGGTCGGTGTAGCGGCGGATGATCGTCATCGCCGCGCTATCGGGCGCGACTTCCAAATGCTGCGCCAGGGTTTCGTCGAGGTGACTGGCGAACATGTCGAGCTGGGCTTGCGCGATAATCTCGCCGTGCTCCTGCTCGATGATCTGGTGAACCGCCCGATGATTGGTCGGCACTTTGCGCGCGGCGTCTTCGAACTCGGGCAGCACGTAGACGTCCTGCCAACAGATCGGCGTGTTGGCCATTTCCGACCGGCGCACGCCACTGATGCGGAACCAGTCGGCGCCCGGCGGCTGGTTCAAAATCCCTGCTTCTTCCGCATTGAGTGAAATGCGCCCGGCTTCCATCAGCTCGAAGTTGGTCCCGGGATAACGGAGCAATTCCGACAGGGCGCTGACCGACTGCACATAAGCTTGTTCTGGCCGTGTCGACAGCACGCGCGTGCCCGAGCCGCGGCGCATCGCTACCATGCCGAGGTCGCGCAGCTGGCGCAGCGCTTCGCGCACCGTATAGCGGCTGACGTCGTAGCGCTCGCACAACTCCATTTCGGTCGGCAGCATCGAGCCCACCGCAAACTTCTCGGCGGCGATATCCGCCATCAGGTCGTCAGCGATGACCTGATAGCGCGGCCGGTCGTTGTCGTTGATCGCCGAAGTCATGCCCTATTGTCTGACGTGCGGCGCAAAGAATCCACCTGTGCGGGCCTGTTTTAGGTCGCCTTGGCATCGCTTTACAGGCGGCGGCCCCGGTGCGATATGTGATTTGCCGATAAGGAAAAAATATGAGGGGGGATGCCGTGACCTATCCGCCGGGTGAAAGTTATGCCTGGAACGTCGAGGCGATCGGGTACACCGAACTGGAAGGACGTCCGGGCTTCAAGCTGGCGCTGCATCAGTCGGGCGGCCGCTGGTACCTCTACACCGCCAAGTTCTGGCACCCGGGTTTTTCTATCGTCGAGGTGACCGACCCGGCCAATCCGCGGTTTGTGCGCTTCGTCGACGGCCCGGCGAACACTTGGACGCTGCAGGTGCAGATCGCCGACGGCAAAATGATCACCTCGCAGGAAAAGATCATGGAGGGCTGGGGCAATACACCGGGCCAGCCGTTCGGCGAGGGGTTTCTGATCTGGGATTTGGATGACCCTGAGGATCCGCAACTGCTCGGCCACTTCAAGACCGGCGGCGACGGCACCCACCGCAACTAGTACGACGGCGGCCGCTACGTCTACCCCACCGGCCTGCCGCAGGGCATTATCGGCCAAATATTGCAGATCGTCGATATCGACGTCCCGGCCAACCCGACCGAAGTCGGCCGCTGGT
>JBFKGW010000338.1:0-3896 GCA_041633145.1 Alphaproteobacteria bacterium | reverse complement strand
GCGCGGCGATGTGGCCGGCGCCACCAGCCAGTTCGAAATTGACGTTCTCGATATCGAGGGAACCGGTTAGCGAGAGGGCAACCGTTCCTGACAATGGCAAGTCGAAACGATCGAGCTGTTTCAGGCGCGGATCCAACGAGGCGCCGACAGACGGCACGAGATTATCGAAGGTTATACCGAGCTCAGCCGTTTCGGTATTTGTGTTCAACAACCCGGATACGTCGAACCGGGCGACGTTCTCGCCCGCATCGAGCACGATAAAACCATCCCCTCGAATACCGTTGTCGTCGCGCTGCAGCGCGATATCGGCGCGCTGCGCCGTCCACGTGCGCCCAGTGATATGGTCTTCGAATTCGATGAGCGCGCTGGACACCGACACGCGCCGCAAGTAACCGGTTGCGGTATTGGGGTCGGGTTCCTGTAATAGCCCGCCGATCAGCTGCATGCCGCCGCGATCGGGTGGACCGTTTCCGGTTACCGCGCCAACTCCGACAACGACCTCGCCGTCGCTTGTACGTGCCACGCGCAGGCGCGGTCCGAATAGTTCCAATCCGGTCGGCGCAACCAAACCCCGCAGCAGTGCCCGCAAGCTGAACTGCACCGACAGTTCCGGGACCGAGGCCGCGACCGTGCCGTCGCGGTCGACGATTTCCAGGCCGATCGCCCGCAAATCGAGCGTACGTTCGAAACCGGCCCAGGTCAGAACCGTATCGTGCAACCGGACTTGTACGCCGTTGCGTTCGCGGCTGAGCGACTCCTCGATATAAGGTGTTAGAAACGCCAGACTGATCGGGCCCCGGCTAAGCTGCCATACCGCTGCGACGGTAAGCAGAACCGCACCCAATAGAGCGGCCGCCAGGAAAAGCAGCAGGAACTTTGAACTTCGGACAATCACCCAACACCATCCCATCCCGCGACCGTTTGTTGATCGCGGCGCGGCCTTGACCCGTTCCACGCCTTACCGCAGTCTGCCGCAAAATTAAACAATGCCATGCGCTTCACCTTAACGGCAGACCTTGCAAGACCTCCCCGACCGGCCGATCCCGAGCGCCTGGAGCGCGCGATCGAACGGTTTCAACAGGCTGCTGAGCGAACCGACGATACAGCGCTGCACCGGTTCGCCCGCGACGTCCTCGACGATAGCGCAACTGCCACCGTACTCAAGGCGGCCTTTGGTAGCAGCCCTTTCCTGACCCAATGCGTCGTGCGTGATATTGGGTTTGTTGCCGCACTATTCGAGGGCGGCCCCGATCAAGCGTTCGAGAAAACGCTCACCGAATTATCCGCCGCTGAAAGTCAATCGGACAGCGCGGCGATCGGCGCGGCGTTGCGCAAAGCCAAACGCCAGGTCGCGCTGCTCACCGCACTCGCCGATATATCCGGTCATTGGCCGCTCGAGACGGTGACCGAGCGTTTAAGCAGATTTTGCGATCGCGCGCTTGCTACCGCGCTCAAATATTTGCTGCGGGGCGCCCACAATGACGGCGTGCTCGAGCTGCCCAACCTCGACCATGCCGACCAGAATTGCGGCTTGTTTGTGATGGGAATGGGCAAACTCGGCGCGTTCGAACTGAACTACTCCAGCGATATCGATCTGATCGTTCTGTTCGACGAGGACGCCGTGACGACATCGGCTGGCGGCGAATTGCAAGCGGCATTTGTGCGGCTGACGCGCAATCTGGTGCGGCTGATGGACGAGCGCACCGGCGATGGCTACGTGTTCCGTACCGATTTGCGGCTGCGCCCCGACCCCGGCGCGACACCGGTGGCCATTTCGACCATGGCCGCGGAAACCTACTACGAAAGCCTCGGTCAGAACTGGGAACGGGCGGCGATGATCAAGGCACGCATCGTCGCCGGCGATCAGGCGGCGGGTACGCGTTTCCTGCACGCGCTGCGACCCTATGTGTGGCGGCGCTCCCTTGACTTCGCGGCGATCCAGGATATCCATTCGATCAAGCGCCAGATCCATGCCCATAAAGGCGGCAGCACTGTGGCCATCGCTGGGCACAACGTCAAACTGGGCCGCGGCGGCATTCGCGAGGTCGAGTTCTTCGCCCAAACCCAGCAGCTCATCTGGGGCGGCCGCGACCCGTCGTTGCGCGCGGCCGGGACAATCGACGCCGTACGCGCCCTGGTCGCCGCCGAACGCGTCACCGCGCAGACCGGCGACGACATGATCGCCGCTTACCGCTTCCTGCGCCGCCTCGAACACCGATTGCAGATGATCGACGACCAGCAGACCCACACGCTACCTGACGACGACGCCGGGCTGCACAACGTCGCTGCGTTCTTGGGCTATCCCGACCGGGAAAGTTTCGAGGGTGAATTGCTGGGCCATTTGCGGACGGTGGAAAACCACTACGCCGAGCTGTTCGAGGAATCGCCATCGCTCGGCGGCGCTGGCGTGCTCGTGTTCACTGGGGCCGAGGATCATCCCGACACGTTAGAGACCTTGCGCGGTATGGGGTACACCGATACGGAGTCGATTTCGGCAACCATTCGCGGTTGGCACCACGGCCGCTACCGGGCGACCAGCAGTACGCGAGCGCGCGAAATCCTCACCGAGTTGATGCCAGCCTTGCTCACGGCGCTCGGCCGTACCGCCAACCCCGATATTGCCTTTCGCCGGTTCGACGAGTTGCTGGCTGGATTGCCGGCGGGGGTGCAGCTATTTTCCCTGTTTTATGCCAATCCGGGCATCCTCGACCTGGTTGCCGAAATCGTCGGCGGTTCGCCGCGCTTGGCCGAAATTCTCAGCCGTAATCCGCTGTTGCTCGACGGCGTCCTCGACGCCGATTTTAAAGAACTACCCGACGCGGCAGCGATGCGGGCGGATCTCGACGAAAAACTGGCGCAAGCCAGGGATATGCAGGACGTGCTCGACATTACCCGCCGGTGGGCCAACGACGAGAAATTCCGCGTCGGCGTGCAAATCCTGCGCAACGAGACCGATATCGACCGCGCCGAGTTGGCATTGTCTGACATTGCCGATACCACCATCCGGGCGCTGTTGCCCCTAGTCGCCCAGGAATTCGCAGCTCAGCACGGCACGTGCCCTGGCGATGGGTTTGCTGTTTTGGCGCTCGGCAAACTTGGCGGCCGCGAGCTTTCGGCGACGTCGGACCTCGATTTGGTGTTCCTTTACGATGCCCCAGAAGATGGCGGCGCACCCACTGCGTCGGACGGCGCCAAGCCGTTGTCGCTATCCCACTATTATCAGCGTCTCGGACAACGGCTGATCAATGCGCTTACCGCGATGACCGGCGAAGGCGGCCTGTACGAGGTCGACATGCGCTTGCGTCCGTCGGGCAATGCCGGCCCGCTCGCGGTTAGCCTGGAGAGGTTTTCCCAATACCAGCGCGAGAGCGCTTGGACGTGGGAACATTTGGCGCTGACTCGGGCGCGGGTCGTCGCCGCGAAACCGGAGTTCGCCGAACGGATCGACGCCGCAATCTGCGACGCCTTGGTCGTTGAGCGCACGCCCGAAGACCTGCTGCTGGCGGTGTCGGACATGCGCCACCGCCTCGCCGACGAACACAAAGCCACCGGCATATGGCAGGTCAAGCACTTGCGCGGCGGCCTGGTCGATTGCGAGTTCATCTGCCAGTACCTGCAACTGCGTTACGCGCACGACCATCCGGAGGTACTCGATACCGGCACAGTGAGCGCCTATAACAAGCTCGCCGATGCTGGTTTGCTGGAACGCGCGACCGCCGACGATTTGATCGAGGCGACCCGCTTGTGGCGCCGGCTGCAGGGATTGTTGCGGATTACCGTCGAAAACGAAGTGGTACCTGCTCGGTTTCCCGCGCCGCTGCGTAAGACTCTGGTGACCGCCGCCGGCGTCGGCGACTTTGCCGGCCTGGAATCGACCATGCAGGCAACTGCCGATC
>JBFKGW010000337.1:0-3923 GCA_041633145.1 Alphaproteobacteria bacterium | reverse complement strand
GTTATCGGCGACGACACACTAGATATTTATCGCCGACTGCCGTAACCAAGCGCCATGTTTACCGGAATAGTTACCGATGTCGGGCGCGTCGCCGCTATTGCCGAGCAATCCGTCGGCAAACGGCTGACGATTAAGACTGCCTATGACACTGACACTATTGCCTTGGGCGCCTCGATTGCCTGCAGCGGCGCTTGCCTAACCGTGGTCGACAAAGGCGACGGCTGGTTCGCCGCCGACGTTTCCGGTGAAACTCTGGGCTGCACGACATTGGGCAACTGGCAAAAGGACACGCCAGTTAATCTCGAGCGAGCGTTGACCGTTTCCGACGAACTTGGCGGTCATCTCGTTTTGGGCCATGTCGATGGTGTCGGACGCCTCGACGCGGTCCGCCGAGAAGGCGATAATCACCGGGTGGATATCGAAGCGCCCGAGCAACTCGCTAAGTTTATCGCCGCCAAGGGATCGATCGCCGTCGACGGCGTGTCGCTGACCGTCAATGAGGTCGAAGGGAACAAGTTCGGCGTGAACATCATCCCGCACACTTGGGATCACACGTCGTTCACCGATTTTGAACCGGGGCAAGCGGTCAACCTGGAAATCGACGTCGTCGCCCGCTATGTCGCGCGGCTTATGGAACGGAGTTGAGCCTTGAAGGATGACGCCTCCAGCGAGCGGTCGGGCGAAGACCTGACCATCCTGTCGCCGATCGAGGACATCATCGACGATGCGCGCAATGGGCGCATGTTCATCCTGATTGACGATGAGGACCGCGAGAACGAAGGCGACCTGGTGATCCCCGCGCAGATGGCGACGCCCGACGCGGTCAATTTCATGGCCACCCACGGTCGCGGCTTGATTTGCCTGGCGCTCACCCGCGAGCGCGTCCAACAACTCGATCTGTCGCTGCTGCCACAATCGCGGCGCGGCGGATTGGAGACCGCCTTTACAGTGTCGATCGAGGCGCGTGAAGGCGTCACCACCGGCATCTCCGCGCCCGATCGCGCGCGCACGATCAGCGTTACCATCGATCCACGATCGACGTCAGAAGATATCGTCACGCCCGGCCATGTATTTCCTTTAGCAGCGCGCGATGGCGGCGTCTTGGTGCGCGCCGGTCACACCGAGGCCGGGGTCGATATTGCGCGGCTCGCCGGGCTCAATCCGTCGTCCGTAATTTGTGAGATCATGAACGACGACGGCACCATGTCGCGGCTGCCCGAGCTGATAAAATTTGCCCAATTCCATGGTTTGAAAATCGGCGCGATCGCGGATTTGATCGCCTACCGGCGGCGCAACGACCGCATTGTCGAACGGTTGCTCGAGCACGATTTCAATTCTATCTACGGCGGCGAGTTCAAGTACTACGTCTATTACAACAAGGTCGAATATGCCGAACATCTCGCGCTGGTGAAGGGCGAGATAACACCGGATGAGCCGGTGCTGGTGCGCATGCACGCCTTCAGCCCAGGCAGCGATGCTCTGGGCAGCACGGACGCCAAAGACGCCGGCATCTTACAGAAGTCGATGGAGATGGTCGGCGAGGCGGGACGCGGCGTTATCGTCGTCATCCGCGACACCTCACCGACCGATCCCAGCGACCGTGTCAAGCAGATATTGAGCGCGCCAGCAAGCCCGGTCAACGAGCTGCGCGATTATGGCGTCGGGGCACAAATCCTCGTCGATCTCGGCGTGCGCGATATCATTCTACTGTCGAACTCGCACCGCTCGATCGTCGGCCTCGAAGGATTTGGCTTGCGTGTGGTGGAAACCCGCCCGGTCAAAACCGATGCACGATCACAACGGGACACCTAAATGACCGACCAGCCCCATGTCATGATCGCGGTCGCGCGGTTTTATGAGGACATCGCCGACGAGCTGGTACGCGGCGCTACGGCGGCGCTGCAAAGCGCCGGCGCCACGTGGGAAGTGGTGGAAGTGCCTGGCGCTTTCGAGTTGCCGGCGGCAATTTCGACCGCCGTGCGTTCGCTCGAATTCGTCGGCGCGCGGCGCCGGTTCGACGGATACGTCGCGCTGGGCTGCGTCATCCGCGGTGAAACCAGCCATTACGATTATGTGTGCGGCGAAACCGCGCGAGCGCTGCAAGACCTCGCGGTCAGATACTGCCTGGCCCTAGGGTTCGGTTTGTTGACAGTTGAAAATCGCGAGCAGGCTGAAGAGCGCGCCGGCGTCGACCGGCGGGACAAGGGCGGCGAGGCCGCACGGGTCTGCTTGAGCATGATCGACATGAAGCAGACTTTCGGACTCTTTCCGCGGTGACCGATGTTGACCAGAGTAATACGGGGGCCGACGCCGAGCGAACAAATGTGGCGCGCAGTGCGGCGCGATTAAACGCGGTTCAGGCGCTGTATCAAATGGCGATCTCCGGCGGCACAGCGGAGACGATTATTCGCCAGTTTGCAACTGCCGAATCGAGCGACCAGGCCGACGACGACGATGATGGTCCGATCGCCGCAGCGGACAAAGCCTTGTTCGCCGATTTGGTGCGCGGCACGGCCGCGCATTTGGCGCAAGTCGACGAGATGTTGTCGGCCTGCCTCGACGAGGCCTGGCCCACCGAGCGGATGGAGGTTCTGCTGCGCGCGGTCCTGCGGTGCGGCGCTTACGAAATGTATTCCCAATCGTCGGTACCGGCACGCGTCGTCATCAGCGAGTATGTTCGCGTCGCCGATGCGTTCTTCGACGGTAAGGAGCCCTCGCTGGTCAACGCGGTGTTGGACCGGCTCGGGCGGGTATTGCGGCCCGACGAACTGGCGCAAGAAAGCGGCCGCCAATAAGGCGTTCTTAAAATGGCCTCCGACCTCGATGAATTCGAGTTGATCGAACGCTACTTCGCCCCGCTCGCCAGCGGCGAGCCGGGCGCGTTCGGGTTGCTCGACGATGCGGCGGAACTTGCGATCACGCCGGGCAAGCACGCTATCATAACGACGGATGCCATCGTCGCCGGCGTCCATTTTCCGGCAAACGAAGAACCGCAGGCGATCGCCCGCCGGCTGGTGCGGGTCAACCTGTCGGACCTGGCGGCGATGGGCGCCACGCCGCGCGTCTACACTGTGGCGCTGGCGCTACCCAAGACAACGACGTCGCAATGGGTTGCGGGCTTCGCCAGTGGCCTGGCCGATGAGCAGCAGCAGTTCGGCATCACCTTGATCGGTGGCGACACCACACGCAGTGACGGCGCTTTGATGTTATCGCTCACCATGATCGGGGAGGTCTCCGACGAAAAGTTACTCTTGAGGTCGGGCGCTTCCGTCGGTGACGATGTTTACGTCTCCGGCACGATCGGCGACGCCGCGTTGGGACGGGCGCTGATGGAAGGGCGCATTAAAGCCCCCGACGAAGCCACCCAAGCCTACCTGATCGAACGGTTCCGCACGCCCAATCCGCGGGTTGAAATCGGCCAAAACGTTGCCGGGTTGGCCAGCGCAGCGGCCGATATCTCCGATGGATTGGTCGCCGACCTTAACCATATTTGCCGCGCATCGCGGGTGTCTGCCGACATCGAGCTCACCCGAGTTCCCTTATCTGATGCCGCACAACGCCTGGTAACCGACGATCAACAATTGCGCGTTAGTCTGCTAACCGGTGGAGACGACTATGAATTGGTTTTCACCGCGCCGGCAAATGTGTCCGAACAGCTGCGGCGGGTCGCCGCGAACAGCGATGTCGGTTTAACGCGGATCGGTCGGGTGATCGGTGAAAACGCCCAACCGAACGCTGTCACAGTTCGCGACGAGAAGGGACGAAGCGTAGAGGTTGGCGATGGCGGATTCCAACACTTCCGGCGGTAAGAGCAAGGCAGACTACGAAGAAGAAATCCGCGATATGCGCGCGGGCGTCGTTCCGGCTCGAACTATCAACATAAAACTCATTCTGGTTCCGCTCGTCGGTATTTTACTTATCGC
>JBFKGW010000336.1:0-3928 GCA_041633145.1 Alphaproteobacteria bacterium | reverse complement strand
GGACGAGCTGCTGCCCGCGGTTGCCACGGCATAGACAATGCCGTTGTAGTGCACGGCAGGCGAGCGGCCCTTGGCGGCGCCGGTGATGCGATCGATGGTCACAGAAGATCTCCTCATCTCGCGGGTTTGTTTTCGCAAGTATAACAAACGACATCATCAGATTATCGGACATCGGTGAATTGATGTCTGCTCTGGGGTGTAAACCCGACATCACTGATGACTTCCGCTGTCCGCTGCTTTTAGCCAAGTGGCGGCCGTGCAAATTGACCCTCAAATCAGCGGGACCGCTCGGAAAGTTCCCGCCGCCACATGGCGACCACCCTCAACCGCGGAACATGCTGCCGAAGCGCTCGTCGGATGGGTATGTCGCGATGTGGTCTATTTCGTGAACTTCGTCGTCGGTAAGGCGCCAGTCGACGGCAGCGACGTTCGCCGTGACCTGTTCAGGCCGGCTCGCCCCGGCGATAATACTGGGGATCACATGGTGGCTGGCGAGCCAGGCGAACGACAGTTCGAGCAGCGAACGGCCGCGCGCCTCGGCGAAAGCTCGCAGTGCCTCGACAATCACCATGGTTTCCTCGGTGAAATAACGGGCCGCGAGATGCGGCACCTGGTCGAGCCGAACACCCTCCGGCACCGTTTCGCCCTTGCGGTATTTGCCGGTCAGCACGCCGGCGGCAAGGGGGTAGAATGGGAGAAACGCCATCTGCTTTTCCTGCAGTGCCGGCAACAGTTCTTTTTCCACCTCGCGAACCAGTAAATTGTATTCGTTCTGCGATGAGACGAACGGCTGCAGACCCAGGCTTTGGGCACGCCAATTGGCATCGACGACGCGCCACGCCGGCAAGTTGCTACAGCCAATGTGGCGCACCTTGCCCTGCGTCATCAGATCGTCGAGGGCGCGCAAAACCTCTGCCATTTCTGTCTGCGGATGCAGGGCGTGTAGCTGGTAAAGGTCGATCCAGTCGGTCCGCAGGCGGCGAAGGCTGTCTTCGGCGGCCTTCATGATGTAGTCGCGCGTCACCGGGAGCACGCGGCGCGGCGTGGTCTCCAGCGACAGGCCGAATTTGGTGGCAAGCACGATCTCCTGCCGCCGACTGCCGAGGATCTCTCCCAGCGCGCTCTCCGAACCACCCGACCCGTAGCAGTCGGCGGTATCGATCAGGGTGACGCCAAGGTCGAGCGCCGTGTGAACAATCGGGCGCGCGTCTTCGGTGCTCATGCGCGCACCGAAATTGTTGCAACCGAGGCCAATTAGAGAGACGCGTAAGCCCGAATTTCCCACCTGCCGGTATTGCATCGTGCGGTCTCTCAGCCCTACTCCGATGTTCGGAGATCAGGCACGCCGCCAGATGATGATCGCGCGGCTCGTACCGTCGCCACTGATGCCGGAAAACACCATGCGATCGCCTTGATGGTCGATGGTGCGCTCGCGCATGGTGCCCACCCAATTCGGGTCGGTGGCGTATTCGATATGATGGATCACCACGTTGTCGCGCAGCGACCAGCGGCCGGCATAGGTCATAAAACTATCGAACGCCGCCGCTTTGTCGGCTTCGCTCGCACCCTCAGCGGGCAGGTGGCGGTCGCCGCGCCCTGTCATGGCGCTCATGTATCCGTCGGCGGTGTACATGATGCGGCCTTGTGGGTTTTCACCGAGCGCCGGCGTCCGATTGCCCGCCTCGTCCTCGATGAAAGTCCCCTCAAGCGTCCATACCCCGATGAGGTCGTTTTGGCTCACGCTCATCGATTACTGCTTATATTCGATCTCAAGGACGACGATGTCGACATCACCAACATTTATGGCGTTGTGCTCGACGGGCGCCGACACCGCACGCGCCACGCCGGGCGTATAATCCACCTCGCGTGTCGATCCGTCGGCATGTTGCAAAAACAGGCGTCCCGTTGATTGCTGAACGGTGACATAGTCGTAGTCATGCAGGTGCCAGCCGGTTTGCTCACCCGGTTTGATGACCCAGTGCGTGATCCGTGTTTTTTCGTCTTCGTGCAGCAGTTCATATTTGCCAATCGGCCGATCTGCTGCTTCAGCCGCTGTTTTTTCCATTAATTTTGTCGACATCGCTGCCTCCTGCGGTCGGGGCGCGAACCTTACTGGGAACTCTGCGCGCCGTCATCAACCTTTGTGCAAAGCAGGCCGGAGCCGGCCAACTGGCGTGTCATTAATCGCCACGTGCAAGGCAGCAGCCATGATCCCGAGTCCGATCGCGATCCACCAAATGGTCTGGTAGGAGCCGGTTGCATCGAATAGGCGGCCGCCCAGCCAAACACCGAGGAACGCGCCGATCTGGTGGCTCAGAAAGACGATGCCGTAGAGCGTTGCCATGTAGCGGGTGCCGAATATATGCGCCACGATGCCGCTCGTCAGCGGCACCGTGCCCAGCCACAACAGCCCAATGACGCCGGCAAACACCAAGACCGTCGTCGGCGTGGCAGGGGCCATGACGAACAAAAGGATTACCAGCGAACGCAGAAAATAAAGCCAGGACAACAGGTATTTTTTACGAAAACGCCCACCCAGGTAGCCAAACCCCCAGGATCCGATGCCGTTGAAGACGGCGATGACGACCAGCGCGGTTGCCGCCAGTTCCGCCGTCAATTGCAGATCGCCCAAGTAAGCAGGCAGGTGTGCGGCGATGAAGCGCACCTGGAAGCCGCACACGAAGAAGCCGGCAATCAGCATGATATATCCGCCATGGCTACGCGCTTCGAGCAGCGCGTCGCCCAGCTTCTGCGTGGACGGCGCCTCGGGGCTCCCGTTTGCCGCGCGCCTGATGGCGAGGGACAGAGGGACGATCATGCCGGCGAGAAAAGCGAGCCCAATCAGGGCAGTGACCCACCCCCACGCGGCGATCGTCTGCTGGCTGAAGGGTACGACGAGGAATTGGCCAAGGGTGCCGCAGGTGGTCACGGTGCCCAGCCACATACTGCGCTTCTCGGCACTGACATTACGTCCGACCACCGAAAGCACCAGCGGCAACCCGCACGTCGCCGCAGCGATACCGACGAGAAAGCCGGCGTTCAGAAACATCGCGGCCGGCGTGCCGGCTTGCGACATCAGAACAAGACCAATGCCATAGAGCACGCCACCGGCGGCCATCATCTGGGGCGCGCCCCATCGGTCTGCGACCGCCGCGACAAACGGCGTGGCCACACCGATCATAAGAGCCTGGGTTGCTAGCGCCAGCGAAAGCACTTCGCGGCCCCACCCCAACTGTTGGCTGATCGGCAGCATGAACAGGCCGAAGGATTGCTGGATGCCCGCACCGATGGCGATGATGGCAAGCGCGCAACCGATGATCAGATAGACTTGGCGGTTGCGATCAGCGCTTTCTGGAAGTTTCGCAGTACTCTCTGTCACGTTGGATTCCCGGCAGGCGAATGAACCATGGAAACGGCAAGACCCCCTGTTTCTCGTCTCATACTACCGAGAAAACGGCGCAGCAATGCGCCCGACCATGACGGGCTAGTCTCGCCAACGATGGTCGCGGGCGATGATGGCGAAGCGGTCGGACAGCTCGGCTAGCGCCACGTCGTGCAGCGTGCCGGCATCGATAACGCCGCCACGCCCATCCGGCAGGTCACGGGTACCGCAGCTGTCGGCGTCGATCGTCACCCGATATCCCAGATCGAGCGCCGCGCGCGCCGTCGAGCTTACGCACATGTGGGTCATGAACCCGCAGAGGATCAGCTCGTCGCGCCCGGAGCTTGCTATTTCGGCTTGCAGCTCAGTGTCGGCGAAGGCGTTCGGCAAACCCTTTTCAACGGTCACTTCGCCGGCAATTGGCGCCAGCGCATCGACGATCTGGCCGCGCTTCGCCTCGCGGTCGAACAAACCGCCGGCGCGGCCCTTGTGCGCCACATGAATGACCGGGCTGCCGGCGTCGCGGGCGGCCGCAAGCAGGCGCTT
>JBFKGW010000335.1:0-3931 GCA_041633145.1 Alphaproteobacteria bacterium | reverse complement strand
ACCTTCGACGAGCCGGCCACCCGTCACGTGCAGGTCGCCGACATGGTGATCGAGAAGGCGAAGCGCCTGGTCGAGCACAAGCGCGACGTGGTGATCCTGCTCGACTCGATCACACGCCTGGCGCGCGCCTATAACACCGTGGTTCCCTCGTCGGGCAAGGTCTTGACCGGCGGCGTCGACGCCAACGCGCTGCAACGGCCGAAACGGTTTTTCGGCGCCGCCCGCAACATCGAGGAAGGCGGCTCGCTGACCATCATCTCGACCGCTTTGATCGAGACCGGCAGCCGCATGGACGAGGTCATCTTCGAGGAATTCAAGGGCACCGGTAACTCGGAAATCATCCTCGACCGCAAGCTCGCCGACAAACGCACCTGGCCGTCGATCGACATCACCAAGTCGGGCACGCGCAAGGAAGAGCTCTTGGTTGACAAGGACACCCTGTCGAAGATGTGGGTGCTGCGCCGCATTCTCATGCCGATGGGCGTGGTCGACGGCATGGAATTCCTGCTCGACAAGATGAAGCACGCCAAGACCAACAACGACTTCTTCGATTCGATGAATCAGTAGGCGAGCGCCGCGCCAGCGACTTCTTGCCTACTTAGAAGAAAACGAAAAGCGAACCACGTTCTCGCGGCGAAAGCGGTAGGACCGAGCGCCGGACAGCGGATAGTTGGTCGTCGAGCCGATCGACACTTCCCTAGCTTAGCAGCGACCGCAGCAAATCGGCGTTCGCGGGATCGGCCTCAAGTTCGCCGCGCTCGATCTGATGGGCAATCTCAACCAGCGCCGTGTTGACCGGGGCCGCGCCGCCGAGCTTCGCCTGCTCGCGCACCACCAAGCCGTTAATGTCGTCGACCTCGGCGCGGCGCTCCTTGAGCCAGTCCTGCAGCACCGTCACCTTGGTGTCGGGCAGCGTCCAATCGCTTAAGACCGCATCGAGCAGGACCGTCGCGTAGCGATCCGGATCGTTGGCTTCGACGCGCTCGTGGCCGAAAATCGGCACCAGCTCTTGGCCGAGCGCCAGCGCCGTGTGCACGGCTTCGCGGCCCGAGGCCATCATCACGTCGCGGATGCCGGGCAGCTTGACCGCCTCGGCGAGCGGCAGGTTGAGAATCGAGGACCGCAGGAACTCGGCGGCGTTGACCACCAGCTTCATCCACTTCGCCGAGCGAATGTCTTCCTTGATTTCGACCTCGCCGGCGTGGCGCAGCACCTCGGCGACTTCCGCCTCGCGGCCGCGCGTCGCCTCATCATAGGCGCCGATGCCGAACCAGGTGCCGGCCGGACCGGTTTGCCGCACCACCACGCCGGGCTCGTACATGCCGGCCGCCACTTCGATCACCGCGCCCAGCGTACGCTCGGGCCCCATGATCGCGGCGACATCGTCGATCGTCATGCCGTTCTGCAGACCGACCACCAGCCCGTCCGGGGCGACCAGCGGCTTGATCAGTTCGCACGCCCAGCGCGTGTCGTAGGCCTTGACGCCGAGAAAGACGATGTCGAACGGTTCGCGCAGCGTCGCCACTTCGCACATGTGAAACACGGTGACCGGCGTAGTCACCGTCTCCTCGGGCATCTCGACGCGTAGGCCGTCGGCGCGCATCGCCTCGACATGGGCCGGCCACTGCTCGATGAAGGTGACATCCAGCCCGCCGCGGACCATATCGGCGCCGAAGGCCGCGCCGTTGGCGCCGGTTCCCACCACTGCGATCCGCTTGTCGGCCATCCGACCGTTCCCCCTTGTCAGTTCTGTTATTCCCAGACTGCGCGTTCAGCGGCCCCCGTTCAGGGCAATTAATAGCCAACACCAGACATCGCATAGCGCTGGGAACGCAAACCATTATCGTTGATAACACAGCCCGCAAGCTGACAAGAATCTACGAAAATCTGGTGAGAGTTGATGATTATGTTGGCGAGCAAAATTATCGCGAGCTTAAAAGACTTCAGAATTATTTCTACGATTTGGTCCAGGTTCCCGATATCCGCTGCATTGAAAAAAGCAACAGGAAGTCGCGTCATCCGTTATGACCTGGTGGCATATGACTTCTCTTGTCGGTCAGACCTGATCGTAATCCCGGGTCAGAATTTTCTTTCGCGGCTGTTACAATGCGCGCAATCAATTTATGGCAGTTCAGTGATGAGCGACGGATTCATTCTAATTTGACAAGAATAGAAATTACGCTTGAGTAGCGATGCCGCCCTCGCTATAAGCCGCACCCCGTCGCACCTATTGGGCGGCGGTTTGGAAACCGGATGAAGATTATGTGGAACATATCAAGCCACTTCTGTGGGCAAGAGTTAACCGAACAAAGAGCTCGGCCCGGGGCCTGACGCACACTTCATAACGCGTCCTGCCTTCGGACGAATTCGAACAATATCGAGGCAGGACGAAATGAACTTTCAGCGAAAAACAGATTAAGCGAGCGCACAGGATGCTTCGAGTGAAGCGTCCGGCACTTTCGCGACGAAGAGCTTTTGTGGCCCCCTTCGCCACTATGGTGCGGGCTCTGGATGCCCGCCCGGCGCGCTTGGTGCCCGTAATGCGCCTTGCCGTGTATCGCGGCGGTGGGACCCAAAAGACCAGGCCCCCCATAGGGACCTCGGATTGCTCTGCACTCAGACTGCAGTGGGCAATGCACAGCACTGTTAATGCTGCCAGCAGATTGGGGTTCGAATCCCCACCAACAAACGCTCAATCGCCTAAAACGGTGAGTACGCGTTCTTCGTGAAATGCCAGGCGTCGCCGGGCGGGGCTAAGCCGAGCCTATCGGTTCGGCAAAGTCAGGTCAGGTGCAACGAAGCCAAGAGTTTCGCGCGAGCCTTTCCCAGATCCTCCCGCCCGGCCACCGGGCAATTCGCGTGTGGTGGCGTTTTGCGAGCTTCGTGCTTGTAGACGTAACCGTACCGGATCCCTCGGCGGCCGGAGTGAGGAAACGGGCCGGGCCCCGCATCACCCGCTTCCGCGCATCGGCGGCGCCTGTGCATTTCATGTGAAGCGCCACCAAGCCTCCGCTCGGCATCTGTTTTTTGTGTTCGTCCTCAGTTGAAGAGATCCCACCCGACCCCTGCCGGATCATCGGCGGGTGCGCGGGATAGAATGGAGTGTGAGATGTACAAGACTATTCGTATCGCCGAGACGGAAATCGGCCTTTTGTACCGCGACAACGTCTTCCAGGACGTGCTGACGTCGGGTGACAAGCGGCGTGTGGCGCCGCTGGTCAGCTCCACTGTGGTCGAGCGCATCGACTTGCGTCCGTTGCCGGTGCGCAACGCACGCCTGGACACCCTGTATCTGACGCGTGCGAACGTGGTCCGTGACCACTTTGCCGTGGCCGATACGGGTGACACCGAGGTCGCCCTGGTGTTCGCAGACGGTAAGCTGGTCGACTTGATCGGCCCGGGCTTGCGCCGGTTCTACGCCAAGGAGCTCTACGATATCGAGATCCGCGTCATCGACGCGATCGCCGATTTCGAAGTGCCGCAGGCCCTGGTCGCGCCGTTGGCGAAGCTGAACGCCGGAGGCCTCGTGCGCTTCGTCAACTTGCCGGCGTCCTACGTGGGCTTGCTCTATGTCGACGGAGAGTTCCAGCGCCAGCTGGCGCCGGGACACTACGCCTTCTTCGACTTGGGCGCGCGGGTCACCACGCAGTTGTACGACCTGCGTCTGCAGACCCTTGATGTCACCGGTCAGGAAGTCCTGACCAAGGACCGCATCGGTCTGCGCGCCAACGTGACGGCGGTCTTCCGGGTCGCCGATCCGGTCAAGGCCGCGTCGGTGACGACGGATCTGCAGGACTACCTCTACAGGGAACTGCAGTTCTCCCTGCGTCAGGTCATCGGCACGCGTACCTTGGAAGAGGTGCTCGGCGACAAGCAGGGCATCAACGAGGCCATTGCGGGCTTGCTGGTGCCGCAGCTCGAGGACAACGGT
>JBFKGW010000334.1:0-3933 GCA_041633145.1 Alphaproteobacteria bacterium | reverse complement strand
TAGGTGAAAGCGGACCGCGCACCTCCCGCGCGGTAGCGCGTCGTCGCCCGCTTTCGACAGCGCAGCAGACGTCGCCCCCGCAACGCATTCGCGATAACGTCTCTTCCGAAAAGCTTCGAACCACCAACCGTATGGTCGGCGGTTTGGGTAGGGAATGCGCACGGCATATAAATAAAGGGGGAGACATGTCCAATAATCTGCTGGCGATGACTGCGCTCGAGCTGGCCGAGACCTTCAAAAGCGGCGAGGCCTCGCCGGTCGTAACTGGCCGTGAGCGGTTACGGCCGAAACCAGCCATCAGGCGAGATTCGGAATTTCGGATTTGATAGGAAGACAGGATGATATGATCCTATTCGGAATTGGATCATTGAAGTTGCAGTCGAGGCTGTCCGACGAATCGAAACCCGGCCTCGCTGAGGAATCTCAGTCCGCAATGCGGTTTTTCTGGTATCAGCGGTATTGGCAGCAAAGCTTTGCCAGATAGCCGGACTCGTTCACACACAATGACCGACCTACTGACATTTCTACCTCTCGCTGGCGTCCTTATCGCCACCGGCTGCATCGCCGGCGTACTCGCCGGTCTACTCGGCGTCGGCGGCGGCATCGTGGTGGTCCCGGTACTGTTCACCATGCTCGGTCTAATCGACATCGATATGTCGGTTCGCATGCATGTCGCCGTCGGCACCTCGCTGGCGAGCATTGTACTAACCTCTCTCGTATCAGCACGCGCGCATCACCGACGCGGCGCGGTTGATATTCCGTTATTGAAATCATGGGGAATCTGGATCTTCGCCGGTTCGATTGCCGGTACGCTCATCGCCGGCCTGGTCGGCGGGCCGGTGTTGAGCGGCGTGTTCGCCGTGGTTGCCCTTTGTGTCGCTCTCTACATGGCGCTCACGCCGCCCGATTTTCGTTTGCGTGACAGTCTGCCGACTGGTCCCGCCGGTTGGGGATCGGGGTTTGCGATCGGCGGTGTATCGGCGATGATGGGGATCGGCGGCGGCACGCTGTGCGTCCCCTACTTCAATGCGTTCGGCTTTGCCGTGCACCGTGCCGTCGGCACTGCGGCGGCGATTGGCTTGGTGATTGCGCTGCCCGCCGCAATCGGCTTCATCATTACCGGATGGGGCATCGAAGCGCTCCCCCAAGCAAGCGTGGGTCATGTCAATTTGCTGGGGCTCGTGTTAATCGCGCCGTTTACAACACTGACAGCGCCGCTCGGCGTAAGATTGGCGCATCGGCTCAGCCCGCGCGTTCTCAAGCTGGCGTTCGCGCTCTTCCTGTTCGCCACCGCCGCGCGAATGTTCTTCGAATTGCTGTAACGAAGTGCGCACCCGATATTGGTTTTTGGGTTACAGCGGATCTCGGTTTGAGAATTCGCTAACGACCGAAACCGCCTGACAAACTGCTATCCCACAACAGCGTCACAGGCAAACCTCAACTCACATTGAAAGATATCCGAACCAGTAATGTCTGGTTTGCGCCGTTTGGCGCGCATGCGCGATTGGTTGTGGCCACCGGGGTAAAACGGTCGTGATAAAGGAGGCCCGCTGACATTTGCTGTTAGCTAAAACCAGCCTTCCGCGGTTGTAGAAATACTCGATCATCCTCCGCTGGACCGCATCTGGATCGAGCGACTAGACACGCGCGAGAGTTTTGATTCCTTCTGTCTTAACTCGGTTGCGCCGATCGCTCATACTTTCCGTGTTCACTGAACACTGAACGGTGAAGTTCTGAGCTGACAGAAAGGGTAGGCACGATGCCAGACTTTAGTGGCGAGTTAGTTATTTGGCTCGGGATAATTTTTTGCGTGTCTCAGTCGGCTATGTTCTCAGGGATGAACCTTGCGATGTTCAACCTCAGCCGGCTTCGCTTAGAGGTCGAGGTTGCCGCGGGAAATCAGTTAGCGAACAAAATTCTCGACATGCGGCAGGATTCCCACTTTCTACTTACGACGATTTTATGGGGTAACGTTAGCATCAATGTGTTGCTCACGCTTTTGTCGGATAGTGTTCTGACGGGGGTACTTGCCTTCGTTTTTTCGACCGTCGTAATCACGTGCTTTGGCGAAATTATGCCACAAGCCTATTTTTCTCGTAACGCGCTAAAAGTCGCCGGTCTGCTGTCTCCGCTACTGCGATTGTATCAATTTCTGCTGTTCCCGATCGCCAAACCTTGTGCGCTACTGCTTGACTCTTGGTTGGGGCGTGAGGGCATTCAGTACTTCCGCGAGCACAATTTGCGCGAACTCATTCGCAAACACATCGATGCGCCAGAGGCCGGTGACATTGATCGACTGGAAGGCTTGGGCGCCCTGAACTTTTTATCGATCGATGATCTTGCCGTCGTAGCGGAGGGTGAACCGGTCGACCCAAACAGTGTGATCAGACTGCCCGTCGACGAAAACGGTCCGCATTTTCCCGCGTTTGAAGAGACGCCTGATGACCCTTTTCTTCGGACGATTGAAGCATCGGGGAAAAAATGGGTCATCATCACCGATGAACAGGACGAACCGCGGCTTATGTTGGATTCGGACGGTTTCTTGCGACACGCCCTGTTTCACCATGCCGGCTCCGATCCGGCGCGCTTCTGCCATCAACCGATCGTCGTTCGCTCCGAGAACACGCCGTTGGGGTGGGTGCTGTCACGGCTGCGCTTCAGCACGCCAAGCCAGTCAGGCAAAGTTATCGATCAGGATGTCATCCTTCTCTGGGGTGAGACAAAGCGCGTGATCACGGGAAGCGACGTTCTCGGTCGCCTCTTGGATGGCATCGCGGGAGAGGCTTTGACGGCCAAGAAACCCGCGGCGGCGATAAATTGACCGCTTATGCGAAGTATCGCGTGAGAACAGCTTCCGCGCCGGCGATCGCCGTTATTGCGGCGATAAAACCAACGATGATCGCCAACATGGAAATCAACACGCCGATTGCGATTAAAAGTCCATCTCGCTCAATCAGTCCCATCGCCAGCAAGATGATGGCGAGCGCAGGCAGGAAATTGCTGAACGGCAATGGCAGCATGAACACAAATGCCAATGCCAATATGAGCAATCCAAGGAAATTTGGTACCGGAACCTTGGTTAATACCGTCCACCGCGGTCGCACAATTTTTTCTAGATAAACCAACCGCGGGGTGACCGATGCAAGCAGACCACGCAATTGCGGGACGTCCACCTCATAACGCTGAATTACACCCGGCAAGATGGGCGCCGGCAGCCCCACCAGTAATTGCAAAGCCGGGACGATCATGAGCGGTCCCGAGAGTAAAGAAAAACCCGGCACGAGCCCTACTATCGCGAGTGCGATGAACAGGCCGCCATAGGAACGCCGGCGCAGTCGAGCAACCAGTTCGCCAACCGAAATCTGATCGACTTTTAGGTCCGCAACAACTGCATCGAGAATGACGGAAATCGGTTCGTGAGTTTTCACCGCACCGCTCGAGCTTGCGTTAGGCATGATTTGGAACACCCATGACACGAAATCCGTCGGATCCAACTGACAACCGGTGCAAAGTATGACCCTGCGCTCACAGTGTCTATGAATGGCGCGACCTCGGTATAGGGTCAGGAGCTGCCGTGCGGCTGGCGCTCGACGACACCTGGGCGCGGGTGCAGGGCGAGGGTCTCGCAGCGGCTGATTAGTCGTCAGAGTCGGTCGTTCTTGTGCCACGCATCCCGTTGGCAGCGCGACTGTCATTCCAAGTTCCGTGGTCTGGATTTGGGGGTAAACCAGTCGCCACTTGCCGTGGGCGCTGACGGCAGGAGATAGCCAGTACTGGACATACTAATCGGTGTTCCAATTAACGCGTATCTGCCTTGGTCTGGATACGTGATAGCGTTAGCGGCTGCCCTTTCTTGATTCTGCCTCTCAGAATAGGCGATGATCGGTGCACCGTCGTAACCTGGATCAATTGGGGGAAGACCTTTAGCAAGCC
>JBFKGW010000333.1:0-3940 GCA_041633145.1 Alphaproteobacteria bacterium | reverse complement strand
GCCCCGAAAATTCAAGCACGTATACTGCAAATAAATCGTTTATCTTTTCAGTATAGCTTATTTTATTGTTGAGACTTTGCTTTTCCGGTGCCTTATCCGACAGCCCAATCATCGAGACAATTTCTACTCGAGCCGGCACGCGGCACCGGTTCGCGGGTTGATCATGCCGGCTGGCCCGCTTGGAAAGCTACAAATTGTCGCTTAAAACCTATGGTCGGAGGTCGGCCGCATTCTGCGAGACTATGGCGGCGCATCGATCTGACCGCAGCGCGGTTCAATTCAGCGCCCGCATTTACGGTTATCGAGGGCAGGAGATAGATACCTAAGATATTGAATATTGGATCAAATAAATTAAAATTCCCCATTAAAGTAAAGTACAGGCACGCCACGCGGTTTCAATAACTGCTGATATGGTTAACAGATTTCAAAGTGTTAAAAGCTAAACAGCGTTGCGTTTCCCTAATATAAAATTTTTGAGAAATTGCTGGCGAAGTTGGTGTTGCTTCGCCCTCAAGCTGGAATAAAGCATTCAAATATATCAAAATTATTCATACGAGAGCCGCTCGACGGCGGTGCCAGACAAGCTGTAATATTAGCGCTATAATCCGATCGAATACATGACATTCGAGACGAATTCGATTAACATATTAATTGCTTCACAATGAATGAAGCCAGCGGCGCGCGCAAAGAATGCCGCTGAATATACGGGGGCCAATTCCGTGGTTGCGGCGTTGGTGCGCAACGAGAAGCGTTCGAGCCCGGTCGACTAATAATAACGGCGAAATGCCGAAATATGCGGACAGGAATTTGCCGACGAGCCAGGGACGGCAGGAGAATGGGGCAGCTCTCGAAACGCAGAATTGCATCGGTTTTTGCATTCACGGTGGCTGCCATCGCGTTTTTGGAGGCGCCGAGCGACGCATTTGCTGCTGAAGCGATAGAATTGGGGCCCGGGCCGGGCGCGCCGGGAACACCGCCTGGGCTCGCGGGCAAAGGCGATGGCCCCTGGGCAAAGGCGGGGTCAACATTGCGGCGGGTCGTCGCCGCGCACCGTACGCACCAGCAAACCGGAGCCGGCGCACCGTACAAACCCAGCAATCCCTCGGTCCGCGTTAAGAATGGATTGATTCTTATCGATGCGGTGGCGGCCGACGGTAATGGTGCCGCGCTACTGGCTGACTTGCGCGCTCTCGGCCTCAAGGATGGCACCGCGTATGGCCCGGTGGTATCGGGGTTCATCCCGATCGGCCGGCTCGGCCAGGCGGTCGAACTGGGTAGCCTGCGCGCAGTCTCCGCGTCGCTCAAGCCGCACACCAACAGCGCCGTCGATCCCCTATTCGGCTGGGTGCACGACCGCCGCGGCGCCATCGCCATGAATGTTATTCCCAATGTCCTGAACCCGGAGCTGGAACCACAAACTTACACGGGCGCCGGCACCAAAGTCGGCGTTCTGTCCGATACTTTCAATCACAACGGCAATCCCGATTACGACGGCGACGGCGTCGGCGAACCGCCCGCGACCAACCTCGACGACGATCTGGCGAATGGTGATCTGCCCGGTAGTGGCGCGTTTGTCGCGTTACACGCGCCGGGCGTCACCGACGCAGACGATGACTCTCAGTTTGCGGCAACTGGAACGGTCGGCTCCGATGCCGCTGCCGCTGACACGAACAAAGTCAAGAACCTGGCGGCCAACTTCCGGTTCACCCCCACCGGCGGCCCCACGCAGAGCCCGTCGAACTCGTTCGTTTCCTGGCCTGCCGCTAGTCAGTACGCGATTGGTGTAAAACCATTCACCATCGAAATGTGGTTTAACGCCGACGCGCTATCACTCGGGGCCGTCAATAGCGGGCCAATACTCGCGAGCCATTTTGGGTCCGGTGTTCAGTTAGCCTGGCATTTTAGTTTGCTTGATTCCAACACCCTGACGCCGGGATTAACATTTATTGCGTATGACGGCGTAGCTGAGTTGGGCGGGACAGGGAATGGCCGCATTAATATTCCCCTTACAGAATTCACGCCGAACACAGATCAATGGTATCACGTTGCTGTTTCTCGCGATCAGCAGCAGCAATTGCGGCTTTTTGTTGACGGCGTATTAAGGAAAACATCCAACTTCCCCCATAATATTTATAATGCATCGCAACCAATAAGGTTGGGGATGTTCAGTGCGGGGGCTGGCCATAACCGTCATTTCGCAGGCTCGATTGAGGACTTCCGCTTCGTGGTCGGCGAGGCGCTGTATACGAGCAATTTCACGCCCCCGACGACCCCCCTATCCTCCTCGTTGCCACCATCGGCGGGACCGACCACCACCATCATCCAGGAAGGCACCAACCCCGGCATCGACGAGGGCCGGGGCATGGCCCAGCTGATCCACGACGTCGCGCCCGACGCCAGCATCTCGTTCCACACCGCCTTCAACGGCATCGCCGACTTCGCCCAAGGCATCCAGGACCTCGCCGACGACGGCGCCGATGTCATCGTCGACGATGTGATCTATTTCGCCGAACCGATGTTCCAGGACGGCATCGTCGCGCAGGCGGTCGATGACGTCGTGAGCCAGGGCGTGGCCTATTTTTCGTCGGCCGGCAACGGTGCGCGCGAAAGCTACGAGGCGACCTTCGTCGACAGCGGCGAGCCGCTGTTCGTCGGCTCCGACCCGCGCGGCCAGCTGCACCAGTTCGACCTCGCCAACAACAATCCCAACGACGACAACCGCTGGAAGCAAAGCATCACCATCCCGCTGGGCGCCACGGTGACGATTGCTCTGAATTGGGATTCGCCGAGCTCAACGGTGCCGGGGTCTACGGGCTCGCTCAACGACATGGATATCTATCTGGTCGACGAGACCCTCACCATCATGCACTCGGCGATCTCGGATAACGTGACCTCGGGCGAGCCGGTGGAAATTTTGCAGTACACCGCGTTCTGCGAGCAGGGCGCGCCGGGCTGCTTCCCGTTCGGCGGCCTCGGGCCGGCGGGCACGTTCGATATTTTGATCACCCATTACACGCCTTCGGGCGGCCCCGTGCCGGGTCTGATCAAGTACGTCAAGTTCGGCAGTACGGTCACCATCAACGAGTTTCACACCAACAGCGCGACCAGCTACGGTCATTCTAGCGCAGCCGGTGCCGCAGCGGTCGGCGCGGCATTCTATCTCAATACGCCGGCGTTCGGCGTCAGTCCGCCCTTGCTGGAAAGCTTCTCATCGGCCGGCGGCGTGCCAATCTTGCTAGACCAGGCAGGCAACCCGCTTGCCCAGCCAGAAGTTCGCGAAAAGCCCGAGTTCGTCGCGCCCGACGGCACCAACACCACCTTCTTCTTCCGCGACACCACTGCCGACGATGCCGACGAAGCGCCGGAGGTCTTCCCCAACTTCTTCGGCACGTCGGCCGCGGCGCCCCATGCGGCAGCGGTCGCCGCCCTCATGCTGGAGGCCAATCCCACGCTGACGCCGGCCGATATCTATTCGATCCTCGAGAACAGCGCGATCGATATGGGCGATCCCGGGTTCGACTTCGACACCGGCTATGGCCTGATCGACGCGACTGTTGCTTTAGCACAGGTCACCGGCGGCAACCTGACGCCGGTCGCCGCCGACGACAACGCAGCGACGAATCAGGACACGCCGGTCAATATCGCCGTGCTCGGTAACGATGCGCTCGGCAACCAGCCGACGTCGATCACCAATGTCACCGATCCGCCAAACGGCACTGCGGCGGTGAACGATAACGGCACACCAGGCGATCCGTCCGATGATACTATCGACTACACGCCCGATCCCGGCACCTTCGGTCCCGACAGCTTCGACTACACGATCGCCGACAGCGACAGCCCGGCGCCGGAAACCAGTACGGCAACGGTCAACGTCACGGTCAACGAGATCGACGTGCTGCCCGATGCGATCGACGACGCGGCAGCGACCGACGAAGACGTC
>JBFKGW010000332.1:0-3942 GCA_041633145.1 Alphaproteobacteria bacterium | reverse complement strand
CTAAAGCGCTGTATGGGCCACAGCTTATTTTTCTCACTTCGTGTTAACCATCTGGCCTTCTCGCGGCAATTGGGTTTGATTGAGCGCTCACAAGGGATAATTAGTGTGACTCGGTCTGCATTCGTACAATTTCGTGATTTGGCGACAACCCCAGCATCTCTTTATTGAAACGCCCCCACGCTTAATCAACGCGCCTGCCTATGGATCCTGAGATTGCCAGTGAACCGATAAAGAAACGGTCCCGCCTCATCCCGATTATGTTGAAATCGGTTATGGCGCTGCTGGTATTTGCCATCGTTATCGCGGTTGGCTTTGCGGCCGGCGTATTCGTTCAATCGAAACCGCAGTGGGCGATATTGGCGACCGCCGCTTCGGATGAGGAGTTCGAGCGCAGAGTTGCCGATTACTTGACCAGCAACCCGGAAGTGATCGCCGACGCCTTCGAAGAATACGCCCAGCGGCAAGGCGGCTCGGCCGACATTTCAGTACCGCCGGGCGCCGCGCGCGGCCACGGCGATCGCACCCGAACGAGTCGCGCCGAACGCGAGCGCCAACTCTTCGAAGACCCCGGCAGCCCGGTTCGCGGTAACGCCAATGGCGACGTCACCCTGGTCGAGTTCTTCGATTACAATTGCCCCTACTGTCGGCAGCTGTTGACCACGCTGGAAGAGTTACAGCAAGCCAATCCACGGCTGCGTATCGTCTATAAGGAATTCCCCATCCTCAGCGACAATTCGCGATTTGCCGCGCGCGCCGCCCTGGCGGCGCGCAATCAGGATAAGTATTTCGAGTTCCATGACGCGCTGATGAGCGCCAGCGGCATCGTCAATCCAGAAAAGGTAATCGAGGTAGCGCGCGAGGTCGGGATCAGCATCCGTCGCTTACGCCGCGACATGAACGATCCGGAAATTCAGGCGACGATCGACCGCAATCTGGCGCTCGCGCAATCGCTGCGCATTACCGGGACGCCCAGCTTCGTTGTCGGCGACAGAATTTTTCGCGGCGCGGCGGACGGCCAGACCCTACAAGCCCTGATCGATCGTGGCCGCTCGCGCACGCGGTTGCCGAGCCAGTAAATCTAGCCGGAGTGACCCGACGCGGCGTTCTGGGGCTTCGCGCGGGCGGACGCAGCCAGGGTCGGCCGGGCTTTGACGAAGACCGACAGTTGTTCCTCGTTCAGCGCATAGACCGGCTGATAGAACGGTACGTCGCTCGGCTTGAGCAGGCGCGACGCCCGATTGTCCAAGTAGTACCACTGCCCGTCCACTTTGGCCGCCAGCGCAGCATGATTGACCTTGAACTTGTGGTCGCGAATAACGACCACCAGCAGCGAGTCAGCGCTCCAACCCATGGCGCGCAGCGCGGTGTATTTTGCAATCGAGTAATCTTCACAATCGCCGACGTTACGGCGAATAAATTCCTCTGGCGTCGCCCAGTGGTCCGAGACGCCATAGATCTGGCTGTCCTCGGCGTAGGGGATGCGGTTGAAATAGCGGTTGACTGCATCGAGTTGGCGCAACGGATGTTCACCGCCGATCTCAGAGACCAAATCCTGCCACGGCGAAGCTGCCGATGCCGGGCGTGCAGCGGCCTGCGACATGATACGTTTCCACTGCGGCTGCGCATCGAATGTCGCCTTAATGGCAGTATAGCCCGACGCAAAGCCAGGCGCCGCTACGGCGCCGGGAATACTTACGACCGTAAATAAAAATAGGGACACGAATACGCCAAGAATTGGCCGTGCAGTCGAACTGAAACTTCCAAACATGCCGCGAAACCCTCCTGGTTTCCCTCGGAACCGTCCTGGTCCCATGGGTTTTTTCGTCGCGGCAATGCTGACGGAGGGGGTCTAAAAAGATATTAACAAAACATTTAATCGCATCTGGTTTTAAGTACTTGTGAAATAAATTATAGGATTATTATTATAAAAAATCGATTTTAATATTTATAAAATTTGAACTGTTTTTTATTGACAGCGCTGGGGCGGCTCTTCATTATTATGGTTAACAACCTGCCACTATTCATGTAATCGAGAGCATGGGGGGTGTATACATAGTCGGCAGAGAGGCGATCCAAGACTCGCCGAGATTGTCGCGAAATACTCCGTTCCCTAAAATGCAATCAATTTTTATGAAAACTTAATGCGTTTGCGGTTATAAACCCGTATAGGCGTCTAAAGGACTCTCCAGGAAAATGCGACATTCGGACCGAAACGATACTTTGATCCGGGAGTGCTAAAATGGTTTGCCGTTGCCGTGAATCGTTTCGATCATGCAACGTGACGTGTTTGGCTTAACAGGCAGTGCCGGCGTCGCCGGTGACATCAACTGAGGTTTGGCGAGTATGAGAAACCGGGCAATAATGATGTTGGGGCTTGCGGTCGTGTTTGCCGTGGTGGCCGCTTTCTTAGCCCAGAGTTGGCTGCGCAGTCAGGTTGGTGACGCGGTCGCGCCTGTAATCGTTCAGGAAGCGCCCAGGCCGCCGGAAACAACCATCGTGGTGGCACGCCAGCCGTTATTTTACGGTAACGAGCTGACACGCCAAAATGTCCGAGAAATCCCCTGGCTTGCAGACGATCTGCCGTCCGGCACTTTTCAAACGATCGACGAGCTTTTCGTCGACAATCAGTCGCGGATTGTGCTGCGCACGATGGAACAGAACGAGCCGGTTCTCGATTCGAAAATCTCCGGCGATGAGCGCGCAGCGACGCTTTCGGCCGTCATACCGCTGAAAATGCGCGCGATTACGATCCGCGTGAACGACGTCTTGGGCGTCGCCGGCTTCATCATTCCGGGCGACCGCGTCGACATGCTGCTGACCCGCGAAGGCGATAATAAAAAGGTCGAGACGACCTTGATGTTACAGAACGTCCAGATTCTCGGCATCGACCAGCAGGCCAGTGAAGATCAAGACGAACCCCGCGTCGTCAGGGCGGTCACCATCGCGGTGACTCCCGCCCAGGCGCAGAAGACCGTGCTGGCGTCATCGGTCGGGTCGATCAGCCTGGCGCTGCGCAATCGCGGCGACGCCGACCCCGCCCGGACCACCAAGATTACGCTGGCGGATCTGGGCATTGGCGAGGCCTTCCGGCCCACCGGATCAGTTGGCCCCGCGCCATCGCCGCGCCGGCGCGGCGCTTCAATCGCCGTTGCGCGCGGCTTGAAAGTCTTCAAATATACGGTCCAACGGGAAAAGTTCGAGCCGCTCTCGCCGACGCAGTTGACACCGTCGGCTACCGGAAGCAGTTCCGCAGCTCAGCCCGACGACGCCGCCCCGACCGGCACATCCACCGAACCGCCCGTCGCTTCGGCAGGGCCGGAAGAAGACGCACCGGCACCATTACTGCCGCCCGATCGCGTGAACTTCTAGACATTAGCGACCTTTCGATGTAATTTGCCTTGGTCTTTGTTTAAAGATTCCAGGGGTTTCTAGTAGTAACTTAAGGTTGCTCGCGGAATTCTCTGGGTCGTTTTGTGACTATACGGGTGTCGTTAAATAGTCTATCAATTAAACGCATGTGTTCGGGTTCGGCCACTCAACAACAGACAAAGTAATCGAGAAGATCGCTCGATTTATCTGGGGGCAAATATGCAGCGAATAAAAACTATCGGCGATTTTGCGCGCAGCCGTAAGAGGCTATTGAGCCAAATTGGGGCCGTCGCCGCTTTCGTTTTATTTGCGGCGGTATTGCCGATAGCGAGCGCCGAAGCGCAGCTGGCTTCGGTGAAGGCCGATACCGAAGGCGCCTTTGCGGGTGAATTCCGCATTCCGCTGAACAAATCGCAAATTCTGCGGGTCGATCAGCGCTTTGGCGACTTACGTCTGGGCAACGCGGCGATCGCCGACGTCGTGCCGTTGACCGACCGCACCATCTATGTGCTCGGCAAAGCCGTCGGCGGTACCAGCCTAACGGTCCTGGGCACCAACGGGCGACTGCTGGCG
>JBFKGW010000331.1:0-3946 GCA_041633145.1 Alphaproteobacteria bacterium | reverse complement strand
GCGACGGCAAGGTGATGGAGCTGACAACGGTCGGCGAGTGAGCGATTTACGCCAACTGCTGCTTCAATCGGCGCGAAGTTCAACTGGAAAATTCGGCTAACGCGGCGAGCGCTTCGTTGATATCGGCTGGTGTGTGATCGGCGGAAATCTGGAAGCGGATTTCTTCATCGCCACGCGGCACCACCGGGTAATTGAGGCCGGTGGCGAGAATTCCGCGCTCTTTCAGATGGGCCACCAGCCGCGCGGTTTTGTCGGTGTCGCGCACCATCAGCGGGACTACCGGGTGGGCGCCGGAAATCGTCTCGAAGCCTAACACGACCAGCCCCGCCGCGAATTTCTCGGTCATCGACTGTAGATTATTGAGGCGCTCTTGACCGGCTGGGCTGTCGAGCAGATCGATAGCCGCCTTCGCCGCGGCGGCTTCGCCGGGCGTAATCGGGTTGGAGTAGACATAAAACGGCGACGTTTCGCGCAGATAATCAATCAGCGTCGCGCTGCCTGTCACATAGCCGCCATTGACGCCAAACGCTTTGCCGAGCGTCGCCACCAGCAGATCGACCGGCGGGCTGCCGGCAAACTCCTCGGTGCCGCGGCCGGTTGTGCCGAAAGCGCCGACGCCATGGGAATCGTCGACAATGACCAGCACATTTTCGGCGAACGCGTCGTCGTACTTACGCGCCAGCGCGTCGATCTCGCGCAGCGGCGCGTGATCGCCGCGCATGCTGAACACGCCGTCGGTGACGATGATCGCGCGCCGGCAATTTTCCGCCGCCTGGCGCAGATTTGCCTCCAGCGCCTGCAAATCGAGGTGCGGGTAGACGTATTTCTCAGCCGGCTGGCTGAGCCGCACCGCGTTGATGATGCAGTTGTGGTTGAGTTCGTCGCTGATCACCGCGGTCGCTTCGCCGATCAGGGGCGGCAGGAGTCCCATAACCGTGGCGTAGGCGGAGCTGAAAATCATTGCCGCCTCGCGCCCGTGAAAGCTGGCGATGCGCTGTTCCAACTCGATGTGGGGCGACCAGGTGCCGCTGATGAAGCGCACCGCGCCGGGGCCGGCGCCGTATGCCTGAACTGCTTTTTCCTCCGCCGCGATGACCTGGGGGCGCCGCGCCATGCCGAGGTAGTTGTTGGCGTTCATGCGCAGGAATGGCTTATCGCCTTCGCCGGCGACCAGATAGCGCGGGCCCTTGTCGCCGCTCGGCGGTACGACGCCGCTGAACACCGTTTCGGCGCCCTTGCGGCGGCCAGACGCCGCCATATCGCTAAGTGCGGCAGCGAGCAAATTGGCGAGACGGTCATGGGGCATGGTTTTCTCCCGAGCGGTGATTTCCTCACATTGCCGGTTGCAGCTTGGCGCTAAGTTTTTTCAGCATGTCAGCAACCATGGCCTTGAGGTCGTAGTGCGGCGCCCAATGCCACTCTGAACGGGCGGCGCTGTCGTCGAGCGAGCGGGGCCAGGAGTCGGCGATCGATTGGCGTACTGGGTCGATATCGTAGTCGATCGCAAAATCCGGCAGGTGGTGACGAATTTCCGCGGCCAGCTCGACGGGCGTGACGCTCATCGCTGTCACGTTAAAGGCGTTGCGGTGGCTGAGGCTGGCCGGATCGGCTTCCATCAGCTCGATCATCGCGCGAATGGCGTCGGGCATGTACATCATGTCGAGGCGCGTATCGGGCCCGAGCGGGCAAGTGTAACGACCTTGACGGATCGCTTGATAAAAGATTTCCACCGAGTAGTCGGTGGTGCCGCCGCCCGGCGGCGCGACATGGGAGACCAGACCGGGGAACCGCAGCCCCCGCGCGTCGACGCCGAACCGCGTCGCGTAGTAGTCACACAGCATCTCGCCGGCCACCTTGGTGACACCGTACATGGTGGTCGGCCGCTGGATGGTGTCCTGCGGGGTCTGGTCGCGCGGCGTCGTCGGGCCGAAGGCGCCGATCGAGCTGGGGAAGAACAGAGCGCAGTCGAATTCGCGCGCCGTTTCGAGCAGCAGGAAAAGGCTGTCCATGTTAAGCCGCCACGCCGTCTGCGGTCTGGCTTCGGCAGTCGCCGACAGCAAGGCGGCCAGGTGGTAGATGCAGTCGACCTGGTGGCGACGGACGACCGCTTCGACCTGCTGGGGCAGGGTGCAATCGAGCGCTTCGAACGGTCCGTCGCTGGAGCTCTCGCCTGCCGGCAGAATGCGGATGTCCGAGGCGACAACGTTCGGCGCGCCATAGCGGGCGCGCAAGGCCGGCACCAGTTCCTGGCCGATCTGGCCGAGCGCCCCGGTGACGAGTATTTTTCCCATATGATTTTTACTCACTTAATAATGATGCACGCCCCATCGAATGCCGCATTTGATGTTACTCAATGGTGACGGTGTCGTACTGTGTACAAGTTTAAAAACAAAATCGGTTTGCAATATTTCGGTGGCTTATCGTCAGGAACGTGGAATTGGCGCTAACCCTAAACAAAAACTTTGTTCAAACGGTCGTGCTAGGCGACCGTACCGGTCTCGCTGACGGCCAGCTGACCGTAGATGCCCCGGCGTTGACCGCTGCATTGCAGGCAAAGGACGACCGTTTGGCGAATGTCCGTGTTCGGTTGGCGTTGCCTGGCGAGGCGACGCGTATCGTCTGTGTCAAAGATGTCATTCAGCCGCGCGTCAACGAGAGCGGCACGGAAAGCGGAACCGGCGTGCTACGCGTTCTGGAGGATGTCGCCATCGTAACGTGCGGCCCGATCGTCGGCTTTCAGGAAGGCATCATCGATATGTCCGGGCGCGGCGCCGCCTACACGCCGTTTTCGCAGATGCCGTTGGTCGTGCTCGAGATCGACGCTGCCGATGGTCTCGATGCCCATGCCCACGAGGCGGCGGTCCGCGAGGCCGGCATACGCGCGGCCCAATTCATCGCCGAAAGTTGCCGCGACGCAGCGCCCGACCAAACCGAAGATATCCTTTGGGACGAAGTCACCTGCGATGCGACGCTGCCGCGCATCGCCTATGTCTACATCGTGCTCAGCCAGGGACTGCTGCACGACACCTACGTGTTGGGCCGCGACGCCAAGGAAGGGTTGCCGGTCAGCGTCGATCCCCGGGCGGTGCTCGACACCGCTATCGTGTCAGGCAATTGCGTCAGCGCCTGCGACAAGAACACCACGTTCCATCATCAGAATAATCCGGTGATCGCCGAACTGCTGCGTGGCCACGGGTCGCTGTGGAATTTCGCCGGCGTGGTCATTACCAACGAACCGACGCGCCTCGCCGACAAACAGCGCTCGGCCGCTGCCGCGGTCGCGATGGTCGCTCAATTGAAAGCCGACGGCGCCATCGTCAGCAAGGAAGGCTTCGGCAATCCTGACGCCGATTTGATGATGATCGTGCGCGACCTCGAGCAGGCGGGGGTCAAGTCGGTCGCCATTACCGACGAGTTCGCCGGCGGTGACGGCGGTTCCCAATCCCTCGCCGACACCACGCCCGAGGCGGATGCGATCATATCGGTGGGCAACGCCAACGAACGGCTCGAACTGCCCGCCATGGCGACCACCATCGGTCCGCTGCCGGACGTGACCCGGCTCGCCGGCGGCTATCCCCACAGCGTGCACGATGACGGCAGCATGGAGGTCGAACTACAGGCGATCATCGGCGCGACCAACCAGCTCGGCTTCGGCCGCCTCAGTAGCCGGGAGGTGTGACGGTGCCGGCGCACATTCGGGCAATCCACTATTTGAACCAGTTCTTCGGCGGCGTGGGCGGCGAGGAGCAGGCCAACCTTGCCGCGCAGTGGCTCGACGGGCCGAAGGGACCGGGGCAACTGATCCAAAGCTTCGATCCGTCGATCGACATCGTCGGCACCATCGTCGCTGGTGACAACTACATGGCCGAGCATTTGGACGCTGTCGGCACCGAAATCATTGGTCTGATCGAAGAGCATGCATCAGGCCGCGAACCCGATCTTCTGT
>JBFKGW010000330.1:0-3961 GCA_041633145.1 Alphaproteobacteria bacterium | reverse complement strand
TGCTCGATGTTGTAGCGGTGGAACAGCGGGATTTCCGAATCGTTGTACTTTTTGACGCGCTTGGCGTGCGACGGCATCATCGTGCGCATCAGCCCGCGCGCAGCCTTGTAGGCCGCCTCACCATCGACGACGACCTCCTCAATATCGCGGTTGTAGACGTCGCGCAGGGAACGTTTGACCACGTCACCTTCTTCGTAAATCAACGCCGGTGCCGACGACTTCAGAGTCTGCTCACGAATGTCGTCCCAAGTGCGGCGCAGATATTCGTAATCGCGGCGCACTTCGGCCTTGGTCCGCTCGACGCCCGCCGTCCGCATGATCACCGCCATCCCCTCGGGAATTTCGAGGTCGGCCATGATCGTCTTCATCCGCTTGCGGTGCGCCGGATTGGAGACCTTACGGCTGATCCCACCGCCGCGCGATGTATTGGGCATCAACACGCAGTAGCGGCCGGGCAGGGACAGATAGGTGGTAAGCGCAGCGCCCTTATTGCCGCGTTCTTCTTTCACCACCTGGACCAGGAGTATCTGCCGCCGCTTGATGACCTCCTGAATTTTGTACATTCGGGTCAGTTGGCGCAGGCGGCGGCGATGGGCGTCGCCTAGTTCGGCGATGTCATCGTCGGCGTTATCGCCGAGTACTTCGACCGCTTTGCCATCAGAATCAGCCCCGCTTTCGTCCTCGTCGGATTTCGCTTCGCCCTCTTCATCGTCCGGCTCGTCGGCGTCGGGGGCATCCGATTCGGCAATCAACGCTTCGCGGTCCTCCACCGGGATCCGGTAATAGTCGGGATGGATTTCATTAAAGGCGAGAAAGCCGTGGCGGTTGCCGCCGAAATCGACGAACGCTGCCTGCAGCGACGGCTCGACCCGGGTTACTTTGGCGAGGTAAATATTACCTTTGAGCTGGCGTTTAGTGGTTGTTTCGTAATCAAATTCGAGAAGTTCTGAATCGTCTGCGACGACGACCCGCGTTTCTTCCGCATGGGCCGCGTCGATCAGCATTCTTCTTGGCATTTATTCGCTCCGCGGAAGAGCCACACACAACCCACACGAACAATGGGTATGGTGGATACCGCTCTGTGCGAAGCTTGGGGCCGCTCTCCAACCGTCGAACGGCGCATACAGCGCGCCAGTACGGTGAGAACTCTGTCGGCCGCCGCGTCAAAAGAGCAAGGGCTCTCCAGACAGGCTTCGATGTTACACCAAAACTGCCATCGCCTCCGTTCCGTTCTGCAAGGCGCCCCGCCGGTTAAAATCGGCCCCAATCGTACACATTGGCCGAGATAGCAAGGGCGGGCCGCTTAATGCAGATACCCAACAGGTGTGGCAATCGCAGCTGTTCGCTGCCCTAAAGATAGCGATGCGCACCTGCTTCGACAACGAAATTAACGATAATAACGCCTTGATTAGCAAGAGAAGTGTGTTGCGGCGCGGGGTTGCACGGATATATAGCTAATATCCATGAACTCTGGCGCAATCGCACATCGCCGTCGAAACGGGTGCAAAATTGGCCATTTTGCATGGTTTACGGCGGTATTCGCAGCGTTATTGGCCACCGTCTTCATCCTCGGCCCGGCGGCCGCCGCGGCTCCGGAAGTCAATGATTTGCGTATCGGCATCCGCGATGACGGCACCCGCTTCGTCATCGAGGTCAGCGACAAGATCGAGCCGCGTATTTTCGGCCTGCCCGACCCGTTCCGCATCGTCATCGACTTGCCGGAGGTCGATTTCGCCCTGCCGGCCGACCGCCTGAACGCGCGTGGCGGGCTGGTTGAGCGGTTGCGCTACGGCCTGTTCCGGCCCGGAACCAGCCGATTCGTGCTCGATTTGAACAATTCGGCCAAGGTGCTGCGCAGCTTCACCCTCGAGCCCGCCAATGGCAAACCGTGGCGCCTGGTGGTCGACTTGGGGCCGACCGACCGGGCTGGGTTTTTGGCAGCCTTGCAGCCGACACCGGCACTCGCCGTGCCGACGCCGCGTCCTGAGCCGCCGCTGCGCACGGCTCCGGTGCAACGTGCCATTCCGGTGGTGGTGCTCGATCCCGGCCACGGCGGAGTCGATCCTGGCGCCGTTGGCCGCTCCGGGGTGTTCGAAAAAGACATTGTTTTGGCCTATTCAAGGGAAATAAAGCGCCAACTGGAAGCGAACGGTCGAGTAAAAGCGGTGCTGACGCGCGAGCGCGATGTCTTTCTGCCGTTACGCGAGCGGGTGCAAGCAGCACGGCGCGCCGAGGCCGATTTGTTTCTGTCGCTGCACGTAAACAGCCATGAGATTCCGTCGGTGCACGGATTTTCCGCCTATACGCTTTCGGAAAAGGCGTCCGACGCCGAAGCCGACGCATTGGCGGCCAAGGAGAACAAGGCCGATATTATCGGTGGCCTCAATCTGGGGTCCTACAGCGACGATGTTCAGAATATTTTGATCGACTTCGCCCAGGCGAAGACCAACGAACTGTCCGTGCGTTTTGCCCGCGATATTATGGTTAAGGAAGTCGGGCAGTCGGCGCGGCTGGTCAAGCGGCCGTGGCGGTCGGCCGGATTCGCGGTGTTGAAGGCGCCCGATGTACCGTCGGTTTTGATCGAATTGGGCTACGTCACCAATCGCCGGGACGAGCGGCTCTTACGGGATACCAAGTATCGGCGGGCCTTGAGCGCGGCGATCGCCCGCGCGGTGATTGAGTACTTGGAAACGAACAGAAGCGCTGCTGTACAATAATGATTCAGGTATTTCATAAGTTTGCCACAATCATAGTGTGTTAAGACCAACGTGATGTCTTATGGCAGGCGCGATTGGGCGCGCGCCGGGACGGCAGGTCGAACGGAATAGAATGCTGCGTTGGGTTGGATATCTTTTCGGCGTCATGTTGTTGGGCTGCCTGATTGCCGCCGGTGCGGCGATTTGGGTGTTCTGGGAATTCGGCCGGGACCTGCCGGATTACCGGCAACTGGCCAATTACAGTCCGCCGGTGACCACGCGCGTCCATGCCGGCGACGGCAGTCTGCTCGCCGAGTACGCCGTCGAACGGCGCGTTTTCGTGCCGGTGTCGGCGATGCCCCGACAGGTCATCAACGCCTTCCTGTCGGCCGAAGACAAGAACTTCTACCGCCACCCCGGCGTTGATGTTGTCGGCGTCGCGCGGGCGGCGGTCACCAACTTGCGCAACTACGGAAAGGGTCGGCGGCCAGAAGGCGCCTCGACGATTACCCAGCAGGTGGCGCAAAATTTCCTGCTGGCCAAGGACGTTTCTCTCACGCGAAAAATTCGCGAGGCGATTATTTCGTTCCGCATGGAGCGCGCCTTCAGCAAGGACGAGATCCTCGAGCTTTACCTGAACGAGATTTATCTCGGCTTCGGGTCGTACGGCGTCGCCGCGGCGGCGAACAACTATTTCGGCAAATCGCTCGACGAGCTGACGGTGGAAGAGGCGGCATTCCTCGCCGCGCTGCCCAAGGCGCCAAATAATTACAATCCCTTGCGCTATTACGAAGCGGCGGTCGACCGGCGCAACTATGTACTCGGCCGCATGGTCGAAGACGGTCACTTGCCGAAAGAAGAGGGCGCGCGCGCGCGGTTTTCCACGCTGGAGGTCGCCCGCACCGATGGCGGCGCCTCCATCGATGCGCCGTACTTTGCCGAAGAAGTGCGCCGCGAACTCGCCGAACGCTATGGCGATTCCGCTCTGTATAAGGGCGGGTTGTCGGTACGCACCACGCTCGACCCGCGCCTGCAGCGAATTGCCGATCGGGAGCTGCGCAAGGGGTTGATCACCTACGACCGGCGCCATGGCTGGCGGGGACCGGTGGCGACCTTGGCGACCATGGACGACTGGGCCAAAGGGTTGGCGGAAATCGCCGTGCCGCCCGGTAGCGGCGATTGGCAGCTCGCAGTCGTGTTGACCGTTGACGATACGGAGAAAGAAGCGGTCATCGGATTCGCCGACGGCCGGAAGGGGCGGGTGC
>JBFKGW010000329.1:0-3962 GCA_041633145.1 Alphaproteobacteria bacterium | reverse complement strand
GACGGCGAGCGAGCAACGGCGCCCGCTGCTCGACCTGCTGGCCTCGGTTCAGGCCGCCTGCATGGTGATCGTCAGCTTCGTCCTGCGGCTGGCGCCGCTGGCGGTATTCGGCCTGCTGGCGCAGATCAGTGCCCGAATTGGAATTTCGGCGTTGATCGGAACCGGCATGTATGTGGTCACGGTGATTATCGGTTTAGCCTTGCTCTTGCTGGTCTATCTGCTCACCGTGCGGCTGCTCGGCGGCCGCCGCATCGGTGCATTCTTGAGTGCGTCGCGCGAAGTGATGCTGCTGGCGTTTTCCACCTCCAGTTCGGCCGCCGTCATGCCGGTCACGCTGACGACGACGGAGCAAAAGCTCGGCGTGCGCAGCAATGTCGCCCGCTTCGTAATTCCGCTCGGCACGACCATCAACATGGCCGGAACGGCGCTCTATCAGGCCGTGGCGACCCTGTTCCTGGCCCAGGTGTTCGCCGTCGATATCGGCCTGTCGGGCATGATATTAATCGTCGTCATGGCGACCGGTGCTGCCATCGGCTCGCCGGGCACCCCGGGGGTCGGCATCGTTATTTTGGCGACCATCCTGACCAGCGTCGGCGTCCCTTCGGCCGGCGTCGCCATCATCCTGGGCGTCGACCGGTTGCTCGACATGTGCCGCACGGTCGTCAACGTTACCGGCGATATGGTTGCCAGCGCGACCATCGACCATTTGACGCGCAGCGAAGTAGAGCGCGCTGAAGAACATCTCGGCAAAGTACCGACGCCGGCGATGGGTCAGGAATAGCGCCTAACCCGCGCCGTCGCGGTCAATTTTAATCGAGTGGCACCATGCGCAAATGCAGTTCCGGCGTGACCAGCACCAGATGGTTACGCCGCACTTCGGTCCAGTCGCTGCGCTCGTCGGTCAACGGTTCCGACGCGATGATCACCGCTCTCGGTTGTCGCTGCGTGGGCCGCATCCGGTATTGACCCTCGACGTTCTCGAACGCGTCGCCCGCCGATACATACAACGAATGCGGCGGCAATTCGGGATCGCTGATATAGCGGGTGGCGATGATCGTTTGCCCATCCGTCATGGCGAAGTTGTAGCGCGACGGCACCTGCGCGCCGGTTTCCGCCGTCCAACGGTTTAAATGAGCAATCGTCGCGCGGACGGCGTCGGCGAGATCATCGGCCGTGTAATCGTCGAGCTTGTCCAAAATTTGGTCGAGGAAGAGCGCGAAGATGTGTTCGGAATCCGTCGTTCCCTCGATAAAGTTGTAGGCCTCGTCGCTGAGGCTGGCGCGGAGGCGGCGTTTGAGGTTGGCAAAGTTGGCGACGGCGCCGTTGTGCATCCATAAAAACCGGTCGTACTCGAAGGGGTGGCAGTTCAACTCGCTCACCGACAAACCGTATGTCGCCGCTCTGACATGGGCAAAGACACAGGTGGAGTGAATTTTTTCCGCCAGGCGATGCAGGTTGCGGTCGCCCCAAGCCGGCCGAATGCTGGTGAACACACATGGCGTGGGGTCGATCTCTGGATTGTACCAGCCAACCCCGTAGCCGTCGCCGTTGAGCGGCTCCTCGCGCTCGCGCGCTTTGAAGCTTTGACGAATCAGCGACTGTTCCGACCGGGTCAACAGATCGGACAGCAGCATGTCGCGACCCTTGTAAACGAGGAATCGGCACATCGGTATGGCTCCGAAAGATTCTGACGATCGGCACCCCGCTTATTTCCGCCGGAATACCGGGTCGAGTTTATGCGCCGGCCAAACACCGGTTAATGATCTGGCGCAATCGCGCAGACGCCCCCACCGAATCGCCTGTGTGTCCGGTGTGGCGTTGTCTGCCGCGCTCCCCCGTTCGGCGGGCGAGACCTATTTGCCGCGCTAGGTCGTCGACGAATTGATGTCAATATCGGACCGGCTGTTTTCGGGCGGCAACGGCGATGCCGCCGCACCGACGCTCCTGGGATCGAGGGCGTAGAGTGTCGGCGAGGTGCGCGGCACCCCGACAAACGGCCCTTTCAGCGCGGTTGCCGGCGCCTCCCGGCGGCGCATGCGGATCAGCGCGAATCCTGCCAAGAAGATGTGCCCCAGCGCTGTCGACGCGAACAGGCCTAGCGGCCCGATCTGGCTCATCAATACGGATGCTGGAATTGCGCCGAGCGCAGCGCCGACAGCGTACAGCAGCAGCATGGCGCTCGACGTCGCGACGAACTCGTTGCGCGGAACGAAATCGTTGGTATGCGCCAGACACAGGGAATACAGCGGAAACGCCACCGCGCCAAAAACCAAGACAGCCGCAAACAGCACCCACGGCGCGATATCAGCAAAAACTAAAATTGCGACGCTGGCGAGCGTACCCAACACGCAGGCAGCAACGATGATTTGGCGGCGGTCGCGCCTATCCGATAGCCGGCCCAACGGCCATTGCCCGACGGCGCCAGCGAGCACCGCGCCGCTCATAAACAGCGCGATCCCGACGACGGCGAAGCCGCGCTCTTGCGCAAAGACCGGGCCGAGCGCCCAGAAGGCGCCGTTGACCAATCCGACGACGAATACACCGACACAGCCGACCGGCGACATCGCATACAACGAGCGCAGTTGAATTCGCACCCTCTCGACCGGCGACGGCGGCACGGCTTGGGTCATTGCCAGCGGAATGACGGCGAGCGAAACCAACACCGAGACCAGGGCGAACAAAGGAAACGCGCTGGGATCTGCCAGCGTCAACATCATTTGCCCGACGGTAATCACCGTCAAGTTGATGATGTTGTAGACGGAAAGGATCCGACCGCGATTCTCATTGCTGGCACGCTCGTTAAGCCAACTCTCGATCACCACGTATAGGACGGCGAAACAAAAACCGGCGGAGCCGCGCAACAGCCACCACAAAACGGGGTTCGGGAACAGCGCGTGAACCAGGGCGATTGCCGAAGCGAGCGACGCCATGGCCGAAAAAGTTCTGATGTGCCCGGCCCGGCGCACGATCCGTCCCCCGTAGTAACAGCCGGCCGCGAAGCCGATGTAGTAAGCGGTGCCAATCAGGCCGATTTCCGGGACTGCGAACCCTTCGAGATTCGCCCGCACCGGTAGCAGCGTCCCCTGTAGGCCATTGCCCATGAGCAGCAAGGCAGCGCTCAAGAGCAAAGCGGCGACCGGTGCGACGGTGGCGATCATTGGGTATCCCTAAGAAATCGTCGGTGATTGACCGCATGTTGAGCAGAAACAAGCAGATACCGCGCACTTCGTATTTCTCATAGCTGATTCTCACGCGCCGCATTTGCATTTGCCGGGTGAATGTGGCGGCATTGCGCCCGTCTTAATTGATTGAGGGACTCCACCATGACCACAGCGGAACTCGCCGCGATCGACGGCCAGGTCGCCATTGTCACCGGGGCGACGGCGGGCATCGGCCAAGCCTGCGCCGAGCGCTTCGCCGCCGAGGGCGCCAAGGTTGCCATCGTCGGCCGCAACCGCGAAGCCGGCGAGCGTATCCTCGGCGAGATCGAAGCGGCCGGCGGTGAGGCGATATTTCTCGCCGGCGAGTGCGCCGATGCCGGCGACATGAAGGACGTTGCGCGTGCGGTCGACGACGCCTGGGGGCGTGTCGATATCCTGGTCAACTGCGCCGGCGGCTTCCTCGACGCCCCAGACATCGAAGAGATCACCGACGAGATGTGGCGCCACGGGCTCGACTGGAACATCAACACCAAGTTCCTGATCACCCGCGAAGTGGTGCCGATGATGAAGCGCAACAGCTATGGGCGCATCGTCAACATATCGTCGGTGGCCGGGCGCAGCGGCTCGCGCAATGCCTCGTTGGATTATGCCACCGGCAAGCATGCGGTGATCGGCCTCACCCGGCGCCTCGCCGTCGAGCTCGGCCCGCACGGCATCACCGTCAACGCGGTGGCGCCGGGGCTGGTGCGCACCCCGCGCGTCGAGCGGCACAGCGAGGAGCACTTGGCGCAGCGGGCCGCG
>JBFKGW010000328.1:0-3970 GCA_041633145.1 Alphaproteobacteria bacterium | reverse complement strand
CCTCAGGCAAATCATGAGTCTTCGAATGGGCGACAGTGACCGTGCAGCTGGCATGGGTGAGCAACGCTGCCATCGGCTTGCCGACGATGTTGGAGCGCCCGAGCACCACCGCGTCGAGCCCGGCCAGATCACCCAACCGGTCTTCCAGCAGCATACGGCAGCCGAGCGGCGTGCACGGGACCAGAGCGGCGTTGGGCCCGCGCATCTGGCCGGTCGCCAGGCGCCCGGCATTGACCACGTGAAATCCGTCGACATCCTTGGCCGGGTCGATGGCGTCGATCACCGCCGCGGGATCGATCTGATCGGGCAGCGGCAATTGCACCAGAATGCCGTGCGTTGTGGGGTCGGCATTGAGGGAGGCGACCAGCCCCACAAGGTCTTCCTGGGAGGTCGCCGCGTGGAGCCGGTGGTCAAGAGCAGAAATACCGGCAGCAGCCGCCGCACGGCCCTTGTTGCGCACATAGACCTGGCTCGCCGGGTCCTCGCCGACCAGGACCACCGCCAGGGACGGCGTGACGCCTTGGTTGGTCTTGATTTCTTCAACCGCCGCACCGATGCGCGCGCGCAAGCCCTCGGCAAACGCCTTGCCGTCGATGATTCGCTCGGCGAATTGTGCCCTCGCCTCATTCACCCGTTGTGTTCCTTTGCAACTTCGCCGGACGTCTCGGCCGCGGCGGCCCAATCGTCTAACACGGCGCCCAGCAATGCGCCATCGCCGGCGATATCAATCTGTTTGAGGCGGGCCGAGGCACCGGAGGCTACGTTGACGTTCGACTTCGCAGTGGCAAGAAATCTGGCCAGCAGTTTGCACAACGCGGCATTCGCCTTACCGCCCTCGGGCGCGGCAGAGACCGCGATTTTTAGCGCCGGCCCATCGGGCAGTTCGATCAATCCTTCCAGTTGGTCGCACCGGACGCGCGGCGTCACGCGCACCCGCAGGCGCAGTCCTGCGTCAGTAGTTTGCCAAGCGGGGGATCCGCTCACCGGCCTAGCGTAAGCCCAGTACCCCCGGCAACAAATTGCGGATGAAAACGAGGGCCAGCAATAGGACCAGCGGCGACAGGTCGATGCCGCCGATCGGCGGTATCACCGAGCGAATGCGCCGCAATACCGGTTCGGTGATGCGATAGAGAAAATCGCCAACCATGTAGACCAGCTTGTTCGACGTATTGACCACATTGAACTGCACCAGCCAGGTCAAAATCACCGAGATAATGACGGCAAACATGTAGAGACTGATGATCGTGTCAATCAGCTGCCAAACAGCAAACATGAGACGGCGTATCCTAGCTTGGCGAATCGGAGCCTTCCGGCGGCGGCGCTGAGACTAGCCGCGCGGCGGTGTAACTGTCCAGTAAAGCCGCAAGTTAGACCTGCGGTGGATTAACAGCGGGTAAACGGCGCCGAGCAAACGGCTATCTTGACAGCGGCGCGGCCCCCTCACATAGTCCCGCCGCGCCGCGCGGAGAACGCCCGTTCGGCGATTCGATATCGATGGGGCCGTAGCTCAGTTGGGAGAGCGCTACGTTCGCAATGTAGAGGTCAGGGGTTCGATTCCCCTCGGCTCCACCATTTCGTTTCAGGCGTCTGCACGACCGGCGAGACGCGTAGGCAATCTCAAAATATTGCGCCAAAGTGAGCGGACGCCAGCGCGGAACGCTGCGCCATGGGCTTCGCGGCCGATCCGCAGATAAGGGGCGAGATCGATCGAGCCGTTTTGGTGACGGCGAATCTCGGCAGGATCGGGGGACCGATTGTCGATATGTTTGGCGAACTGATTGCCGATATACATTTCCGCTTCTCCATCATCGGGCGCCAGCATCGGGCGATGGAGAAAGACTAGGCAGGTTTCATTGGACGCGCTTGCAGGCGCGTTTTAGGTTTGCTTGAGAAGCTTTGGATTTTTCGCTGAATTCCTGGGTAAAGCGATGATTTACCGGTTTGGCGAGTTCACGCTCGAACCCCTTACCTACGATCTGCGATGCGGCGATGAACCTATTCCCGTCGAGCCGCAGGTATTCAGCGTGCTCCAGTTTCTAATCGAAAATCACGACCGGGTGGTCTCCCGGGACGAGCTCATCGAAGCCGTTTGGGACGGCCGCGTCGTCTCAGACGCGACACTGAGCAGCCGCATCAGCGCGGCGCGGACGGCAGTCGGCGACACCGGTCGTGAGCAGAATATCATCCGCACAATACCCCGGCGCGGGTTCCGCTTCGTCGCTCCCGTGGCAACCGACGAACAAACCGATATACCGGGGCCAATGGCGCCACAGCCGGCACAGACCATTCGTTATTGCACGACGGCCGATGGTGTTCAGCTCGCGTACTCATTCGCCGGCGCAGGTCCGCCGCTGCTCAAGGTCGCAAACTGGCTAAATCACCTCGAGTTCGATTGGTCGAGCCCAATGTGGGCCCCACTGTTTCACGAATTCACCCGTTACCGGCAACTCCTCCGGTACGATTCCCGGGGTGTCGGATTGTCGGATTGGGATGTCGGCGATTTTACCTTCGATCTCCTGGTCGACGACCTGGAAGCCGTCATCGCGGCGAGCGGCGTCGAAAACTTCGCCCTTCTCGGTATTTCGCAGGGCGCGGCGATCGCCATTGACTACGCGGCCCGCCATCCTGAGCGGGTCACGCATCTCATTCTGTGGGGCGGCTTCGCACGGGGTCGGCGGCAACGCGGCAGCCAGGAAGATCTCGCCGAAAGCGAGGCGTTCATTACGTTGATGCGCCAAGGCTGGGGCAAAGAGACCTCGCCGTTCCGGCAGATGTTCGCCTCCCTCTATCTGCCCGACGCCACCGATGAGCAGATCCAGTGGTGGACCGATATGCAGCGAACGGCAACATCGCCGGAGAACGCGGTCCGCCTGCGCGAAACGATAGATTCGCTCGACGTAACCGAACAACTCGGCAAGATCCGGATACCGACCCTGATCCTCCATTCGGAGCGCGAAGCGGTGGCACCGTTCGCGGAAGCGCGGTTTATGGCCGCGCGCATTCCCCGCGCCAAATTCGTTGCGCTCGATAGCGCCAACCACTTGGTCATGCATCAAGAGCCGGCATGGCGACGGGCCGTCGACGAAATCAAAGCGTTTCTGTCGGCCACTTCTACCTAGATTTTAAAAGGGGCAGGGATCGTTACCGCTGCCAAGCCGCCCTTCGCGGTGGCGATGCAAGCTTTTCTCGCCCATGACGGCTACTCGCCGACCAAACAGGGACTGCCGTCGCCATTCTCGCGCAACAGATCGACCAAGCCACCGGCCGCAGAAACCGGTGCGAAAATGAACGGCGCTGCGACAAACCCGGCGACCTGGCCGAACACGCCGCCGAATAATCCGGATTGTGCGCCCGTCGTCGAATACCCCAGATCGGTGAACTCGCCGTGAAAGCGCACCGGCTTCTTAAAAAACACCGGCACGAAGGATTTGGGATCGGCGGTCATGGCGATATCCATTTTCTCCGCGCCAAAATCAATCCAGCCGCTACCTGACAGGGTCATCCGCGGCGTTGCCAGCAATATCGCCTCGCTTTTGGCGACCCCGCCTGCGATTTCGAAGCGGGCGATGCCGCAATTTATCTCGGTCGACTGTTTCAGGTTCGGTAGCGAGACCAGATATTCGAACGTTTCGGTGGAAAGCACGTGCAAGTTGATGCCGTTCACCCGGCCGTTCTCGATCGCAAGATCGGCTGAACCTGACAAATTCTGCGCAAGTTCGCGCGGTGATGCCCCACGGCTCGCCATCTCGAAATTACCGGTCAACGCGCCCGCTGCTTTTGGTTCATCCTGGACATAAAGCAGTAACTCAGCGAGCTCGAAGTCGGTCGCGCGAATCTCTATCTCAACGGCCGGCGGGTTAACGGAGGCATCGATCACGCCGGCATACTCAACCTTGCCGCGGTCATACACGATATCGAAGGGATCGAGGCGCAAACGCCCGTCTTGCAGGTTTACGTTGGCCCGCAGGGT
>JBFKGW010000327.1:0-3985 GCA_041633145.1 Alphaproteobacteria bacterium | reverse complement strand
TGGTGACGATCGACGGCGGCGAATGGGTCGGCAATGCCGGGCAATTCAACCTGATGAAATCGATGAGCGATGCCGATTGGGACGCTTTCCGGGAGCGGCAAAAGGGCGGATAACCGCGCCTTTCGGGTCACAAACTCGTGACGCGGCGTGACTTTTAATGGCCGCGAAACCGGGTATGTTTAACCCATGATCATCGTGCTTCTCCATTCTACTTACGCTTGGAGCAACTGATGGCGGCGTCCGCGCCGCCATCTTTTTTTCCCCACGGATTGGCGCGGTTCTATATATCGAGATGAAAGAACTGGGATGTTCATCATGCCCCTTTTTACAACTGCAAAGTGGAGCCGCGCGGTCGCGGCGATTAGCGCCGGCGTTCTGCTGGTGATCGTGTCGACGTCGGGCGAAGCCAATCCGGCGTTTTGGAAACTGGAATGGCCGCGCACGGATTTCTCCAAATCCAGCGTGCCATTTGACGAGATTTTTTCCGGCGGCGTGCCGAAAGACGGTATCCCGCCGATCGATAATCCGCGCTTCGGGCCGATTGCGCAGGTCGAAGAGCTGTACAAGGGCACCGAACCGGTCATCACCGTTGCCGTCAATGGCGCCGCCAAGGCCTACCCGCTGGGCATCCTGATGACCCATGAAATCGTCAACGACGAACTCGGCGGCAAGCCGATCACGGTTACCTACTGTCCACTGTGCAACTCGGCCATCGTGTTCGACCGCAACGTCAACGGTAAAATTTTCGACTTCGGCGTCTCCGGTAAACTGCGCAACTCCGACCTGGTGATGTGGGACCGGCAGACTGAAAGCTGGTGGCAGCAGTTCACCGGTGAGGGCATTGTCGGCGAAATGACCGGCACCCAGCTGACCATGCTGCCGGTGCGCGTCGAATCCTTCGAGAAATTCAAAGGCCGATTCCCCGATGGGCAGGTGCTGCTAAGCCCGCGCGGCGGTCCTGGCTTCAATCCGTACGCCGGCTACGATTCATCGCCGCAGCCGTTCCTCTATCGCGGTACCTTCCCTGAAGGCATCCGGCCGCTCGACTATGTGTTGGCTGTCGAGGACCAAGCGTGGTCGATCGATTTGTTGCGCCGCGAAAAACGGATCGAAAAGGACGGACTGATCATTACCTGGGAGCCGGGCCAGAACGCCGCCATGGACGAGCGTAATATCTCCGACGGCCAGGATATCGGTAACGTCGTGGTCCAGCGCAAAGAAGGCGATCAGCTGGTCGACGTCGTCCACGACGTGACCTTCGCGTTTTCGTTCCACGCCTTCAACAAGGAAGGCACGATCCACAAATAGGCTGCGCACGAGTGCGCAGTCGGTAAAACGACAGCCCTACGATGAAAATTGTGTCGCTAGTGCGGAGAGGCCAGTCCCGGTATGGGCTGGCCTTTACCGTGTTTGTGATCGCTGCGGTCGCCGTTTGGTACGCCTTTCCGGGCGCGTTTGCCCAGGGTATCGGCACCTGGCAGCGCGAGTTCCCGCTGACCGATTTCGACACCCGCTCTATCGAGTTGTCCGAGATCGACGATGACGGCAACACCCGCGATTCAATCCCACCGGTGCGCACGCCCAAATATGCCGATGTCGATAAGGTGACCGATATCGGGCCGCTCGAGCCGGTGCTATCGATCGGCATTAACGGCGACTTCCGTGCTTATCCGCTGCGCATATTGCTGTGGCACGAGATCGTCAACGAGGAAATCGGCGGCCAACCGGTACTGATCAGTTACTGCCCGCTGTGCAACTCCGGCGTCGTCTTCGACCGGCGGGTCGATGGTCAACTGCTCGAATTCGGCAACACCGGCCGGCTGCGGCATAAAGACATGGTGATGTACGACAAGCAGACCGAGAGCTGGTGGCAGCAGTTTACCGGCGAAGCGATGATCGGCTCGCTGACCGGCAAGCAGATGAAAGCGTTGCCGGCGCGCCTCGAATCGCTGGAGAAATTCCGCGCGCGGGCGCCCAACGGCAAAGTGTTGATCCCCGAAGACGATCGCGCGCGGCCCTACGGCGCCTCGCCCTATGTCGGCATGGATTCCCGGCCCCTGCCGCGGGCGCTAGCCCGGCTCAATTTCCCCTACGATCTGCCCGACGGGGTGCGGCCGCTCGAGCGGGTTGTCGTGGTCGGCGCACAAGCCTGGACCATCGCCAAGCTCAGAGAGGCCAAGCGGGTCGAAGCGGATAACCTGGTCATCACCTGGGAAGCGGGCCAGAACTCGATCCACGACACTCAGCTCATTTTCCGCGGGCGCGATGTCGGCAATGTGATCGTGCAGCGGCGCACCGCCGACGGCCTGGAAGATGTGCCCTACGATGTTTCGTTCGCCTTTGCCTTCAGCGCCTTCGTTCCCGACGGCACGCTGCATTTCTAAAACCGTCGAAGCCCATCGCGGTCCCCCATTGGAATAGGTCCTCATGGCGCGCTTGTCGAAGTATGCGGACCGAAACACGCCGATCCTTCGACAGGCTCAGGGTCGGCTGTTTCGGTTATTCATTGCATTACTGCTCGGGGGCCTCGTGGTTGCGGCTCCTCCCGCGCACGCCGAGCCGGCCAATCTCGAGCTGTGGCAGAGCGAATTCGCCAAGACCGACTTCAGCCGCGCCACCGTGCCGCTCGACGAGATCCGCGACGACGGCAACTTTCGCGACACCATCCAGCCGATCAATTCGCCGCGGTTCCAGGCGGTTTCCGAACTGACCGCGATGGGGCCGCTGGAGCCGGTGCTGTCGCTCATCATCAACGGCGATGCCCGCGCCTATCCCTTGCGCCTGCTGCTCTGGCACGAAATCGTCAATGACGTGGTCGGCGGCGTGCCAGTTCTGGTGAGCTATTGCCCGCTGTGCAATTCCGGCGTGGTGTACGACCGGCGGGTCGGCGATGCGGTTCTCGAGTTCGGCAATACCGGGCGCATCCGGCACTTCGACATGGTGATGTACGACCAGCAATCGGAGAGCTGGTGGCAGCAATTCACCGGCGAAGCCATCGTCGGCGAGATGAGCGGCACCACGCTGCGCATCGTGCCGGCGCGGCTCGAATCGCTGGCTAAATTCCGCCAGCGTGCGCCCGACGCCAAATTGCTGATCCCCAACGACGTGATGGCGCATCCCTACGGCGAGACGCCATATCAGGGAATGGATTCCCAATGGGCCACCCAGTCGCGCACGATGTTGCGCGAACGCTATCCCTACGAGTTGCCGGAAGACGTGTCGCCGCTGGCACGGGTCGTGGCGATCGGTGACGAGGCCTGGGGCCTGGAACTGCTACGGCGACGAGGGCGCGTCGAAGCTGGCGATTTGCTCATCGAATGGGAAGCTGGTCAGAATTCGCTGCACGACCACCCGCTGATTATGGCCGGCCGCGACGTGGGCAACGTGGTGGTGCGTCGGCGCACCGCCGACGGCGCCTTGGAAGACGTGCCTTATGACGTTACCTTCGCGTTTGCCTTCCGGGCGTTCCGGCCAGACGGGGTATTGCACCTAAACCCTTGAATTTAGGCGATTAGGCCGCGCTTGAATCGACCGGCACCGACCGTTTCGCTATAATTATATGCAATAGATTCGCGCTGCATACATGCCCGTGAAATACCGGGCCAGAGACCGAGGACCTTAATTCGATGCCGCTCGACCAATCCCAGAGCGATAAATCGCCGGCAAATGAGGCCAAAGTGGAACTATTCCACTCGGCGTGCCCGCACGATTGCCCGAGCACTTGTGCGCTGGAAGTCGAGCGTATCGACGCGAAAACCATCGGCCGCGTGCACGGCGCGGCGGACAATCCCTATACCAGCGGCGTCATTTGCGCCAAGGTCGCGCGCTACGCCGAGCGCACCCATCATCCCGACCGCCTGCTGACGCCGCTGCGGCGGGTCGGCGAAAAAGGCACGGGCCGCGACGCTTTCGAGCCGCTGTCGTGGGACGACGCCCTCGACGAAGTCGCCGAACGGTTGCTCCAGTGTGAACAACGTTACGGTCA
>JBFKGW010000326.1:0-3995 GCA_041633145.1 Alphaproteobacteria bacterium | reverse complement strand
CAGCGCCAGCGCTGCAAACATCGCCTGATAGGCGGTCAACGGGCTGCGGCCGGCGGCGTCTGCCGGAAAGGCATTGATGATCGCGCCGGTCACCACCTGCATGACGAACACGCCGCCCCAGGTAAACAAATTGATCGCGGTGATCGCACGGCCGGTATGACTGTCGGGAAACAGGGCGCGGACGTGGGCGAAGATCGGTGCAGTGAACGCCGATACCAGGCCCAACAGAACGAGCAAACCGGTTATCAGCGCAACCGATCCGCTGTTGTTGGCGGCGAGAAACATATACACCGCCGCCATGCTGATCGCACCGGCGCTGACAACCCCGCGCCGTGTATCGAACACCCGGTCGAGCGGCCCATAGAGCAGCGACGACAGCAGCCAGGCCGCCGACATGGCGAGGATCACGTCACCCCGGCCGATAAGATCGAGCGCGAACACGTCGTTGAGGTAGGGCCCCACCCACAGCGCGCGCGTGGTCAACAGCGAGCCCACCGAGACCGACGCCACCGCGGCCAAACCGTAGAGCCGGCGGTCGGTGAGAATGTGGCCCAAGCCGCGGATCGTTTCGCCCAATGTTTCCGGCGCCGTCGCCGGCACCGGCGCATCGGGCGGACGGTCGCGGGCGACCAACCAGACAATCGCCGCCAGCACCACGGTGCCGAGGCCGATGAAACCCAAGGTGTCGCGCCAGCCAATCGCCGCGCTCGCCCAGGCAAAAGGTGACGACGACAGCAACAGGCCGGTGCCGCTGACCGCGACGGCAATGGAGCTGGCCGTTGCCAGGCGGTCGCGCGGCACCCAGCGTGACAGCATGACGATCAGGCCCATATAAACCGGTGCGATGCCGCAACCGGCGACGAACAGCGCAACCGCGAGAAAAAACGGACTCTGCGCCGCCGAAATACCTAGCGTCCCGGCCGCCGTCATCAACATGAAACCGGCGATCGTACGGCGCGGGCCGAACCGATCGAGCAATACGCCGACCGGCAATTGCATCAATGCCGAACCCAGGAACAGCGCTGCCGGCAGGCTGCTGAGCTCGGCCGCCGACAGCGCCAGCTCGCTGCGCAGGTCCGGCGCGATGACCGCCGGCGCCGAGCGCAGGAATTGGCTCAGCATGAACGCCAGACCCAGCGCCGGCACCATCGGCACCAACAGGGCGAAGCGAACGCGGCGAACGCCCGCCGCCGGATTGTGCGGCGGCTCAGTCATCGCCCCGTGGGACCAGGACCACTCGAGGGCGCCGTTTCGCGGCCGGCATTAACCAGTTTCGACCGCCCAACAGCGCGGAATACATACAATAGGACAGAGTTCTCTACACCGCTCATTAAACTCGATGGGGTAACTTCGAGGCAGGTTAACCGATTTTTAGCATTGGCTGCGCGGTCTTGCGATGAACGACCCGTTTATCCTGTCGAATTACATCGACCATCATCCCGGTCTGGCGATCGACGGCCGGGACGCCGATGCCGTGCGCCGAGCCTATGACCTGATCGCGGCGGACGAACCAACGGCAATTGAAAAACCAGCGGAAGCCCAGCCCGCGCCGACCTATCCTGCCCGTCCGGCCATCGAAGATCTCGAGAACACGATCTATTTTCTCGCCCGCGCAGCGCAAATTTACGACGAGGGTACCGGCAACCACATTCGGCGCGTCAACGAGTACAGCTATTTCCTCGCCCAGACCTTGGGCATGGACCAAGCCTTCTGCGACGAAATCAAATATTCAGCGCAATTGCACGATCTGGGCAAAATAAGCGTCGATCCGGTGGTGCTGGGCAAGGCCGGGCCGCTGTCCGACGCCGAGCGGCAGGAAATGGATAACCACACCATCTACGGCCACCGTATTTTGAGCCAGTCGCCGCAGCTGGCGATGGCGGCGGATATCGCGCTGGCCCACCACGAGAAGTGGGACGGTACCGGCTATCCCAACGGGCTGCGCGGCGAGGAAATTCCGCTGTCGGCGCGGATCACGCAAATCGCCGACATCTACGACGCGCTGCGCACGGCGCGGCCGTATAAGCCGGCGTTCAATCACGAAATTGCGCGCAGTATTATCCTGAGCGGCGATGCGCGGATCGATTCGGCCGGCCATTTTGATCCCCGTTTGGTCGAGGCGTTCGCCGATATGCACGAGGATTTCGACCGCATCTGGTGCGAGTTGTCGGACAGCTGACCACCCCGCGCGCAAACGCGCACCCCGAATATCCCGCCCGAATATGGCCCTCGCCGGGCATTGGGTTTATCTTGCCGCGTCCGAGCGATTAACGGGGGACCCGGCGATGAGCAACCGCGCCACTGCGGCAAAGATTACAACGCTGGCCAAACGTCTGCGCACCGCGATCGAGACCGGCAAGGGCTGCAAGCCGTTGCGCAACGATCTGCCGGCCGGCGACATCGACGTGGCCTATGCGGTGCAGGAGGCAAACACCAAATACTGGCTCAAAGGCGGTCGCCGCCTGGTCGGCCGCAAGATTGGCCTGACCTCGAAGGTGGTGCAGCAGCAACTGGGCGTCGACCGGCCCGATTTCGGCATGCTGTTCGCCGACATGGCGATCCCCGACGGCGAGGAAATACCTGCGGCAGCTGTCATGCAGCCGAAAATCGAGGGCGAGGTCGCTTTCGTCCTCGACCGCGACCTGGCCGTCGAGGACCCGACCATCGCCGACGTCACCAACGCCATCGGCTACGCCACCGCGGCGATCGAAGTGGTCGGCAGCCGCATCGCCAAGTGGGACATCAATATCGTCGATACCGTCGCCGACAACGCCTCCTCGGGCCTGTTCATCCTCGGCAACGAGCGCCACGCACTCGCCGACTTCGATAGCCGGCTGTGCGGCATGGTGGTGGAACACCGCGGCGAGCCGGCGAGCGTCGGCGCCGGCGCGGCGTGCCTGGGCAATCCGCTTAATGCGGTGATCTGGCTGGCGCGCGAAATGGTCGAGCGGGGCCGCCCCCTGGAGGCCGGCGACATCATCATGTCGGGCGCGCTGGGGCCGATGGTGCCGGTCGAACCTGGCGAGGTTTACGAAGTGCGCATCTCCGGCTTAGGGTCGGTGCGCGCGGCCTTCGCGTAGGACGAAAGCAACGAGCAATGGCGAAACTGGCAGCAGCAAAAATCACCACATTGGCCAAGGCGGTCGACGACGCGACCCGGGCGGCCAAGCCGATCGCGCAACTGTCGAGCCGGCGCGGGGTAACACTGTCGCTCAACGACGCCTACCGGGTGCAGGCCGCCTCGATCGCGCGCCGGCGCCGGCGTGGCGAGCGGCGCTCGGGCGTCAAGATGGGCTTCACCAGCCGCGCCAAGGCGGCGCAGATGGGCGTGTTCGATCTGATCTACGGGCGGCTGACCGAGGCGATGCTGATCGCCGACGGCGGCACGCTGTCGTTCAAAGATTACATTCACCCGCGTGTCGAACCGGAGATTGCGTTCTTACTCAAGTCGCCCATGGCGGGCCATCTCAGCCCAGCCGAGGCGATGACCCATGTGGAAGCGGTCGCGCCGGCGCTGGAGATCATCGATTCGCGCTACAAGGATTTCAAATTCTCGCTGACCGACGTGGTCGCCGATAATTGCTCGTCGGCGGCCTACGTGGTCGGTCCCTGGAACCGGCCTGACGGCGATATTTCGAACCTGGGCATGGTGTTGACGTTCAATGGCCGGCCGGTGGAAATCGGCTCCTCGGCGGCGATCCTCGGCCACCCCGCCCGCTCGCTGGCCGACGCCGCTCGGTTTGCCAGCGAGACCGGCGACCAGCTGGAAGCCGGCTTTGTCGTCCTGGCCGGCGGTGCGACCGCCGCGGTCGCACTCGCGCCCGATACCGCCGTCCGCCTCGAAGTCGAGCGCTTGGGCCCGGTCGGGTTCACGGTGACGCCATAAAACGAGACGCATCCGAACCCAGAAATCACCCCCACCCCGGCCCTCCCCCATCAAGGGGGAGGGGGTTGAATTGGTGGCCGACGCAAGCCCAAAAGTCCTCCCCCTTGTG
>JBFKGW010000325.1:0-3997 GCA_041633145.1 Alphaproteobacteria bacterium | reverse complement strand
GGCTCAACATTATCGTTGGCACCTATAGTGTTGGTCCGATAACGGCGGTACCATGCCGGGTGAAAGTCAGACCTTTACACGCGCGTCGATCCTGTTTCGCCCCCGGAGGTCCGCGCCGGCGGCGCGGAGAAATTGGTGGAGGCGCCGGGTACCGCCCCCGGGTCCGCATCGCTTATTGCGAAAGACGTTTATCACCATAGCCGGGCGAACCCGGCTCCCTATATATAGGTAATTGAGAGGCGGGTTGGAAGATGTTGGCTGGTTATCCCCGACCGCGGCGCTTTCCACAGGTTTCGGCGACTCGCCAGCCGGTATAGGCTGCCGCAACCGCAGAGAAGGCGGTAGTTTGGCGCCTTTGGGCCACGCCGACAACGCAATCGAGCCGACCGAAAATGCAACAATATTTGGATCTGATGCGCCACGTGCGCTCCCACGGTGTCGAGCGGCAGGACCGCACGGGAACCGGCACGCTCAGCGTATTCGGCCACCAGATGCGCTTCGACCTGGCGGAAGGGTTTCCGCTGTTGACGACGAAGCGCCTACACTTGAAGTCGATTATCTACGAATTGCTGTGGTTCCTGAACGGCGACACCAACATCGCCTATTTGAACGACCACGGGGTCACGATCTGGGACGAATGGGCCGACGAGAACGGCGACCTGGGCCCGGTCTACGGCCACCAATGGCGCTCGTGGCCGACCCCCGAGGGCGGTCATATCGACCAAATCAGCAAGCTAATCGATCAAATCCGCGCCAACCCCGATTCGCGGCGGTTGATTGTTAGCGCCTGGAACGTCGCCGAAGTGACCGAGATGGCATTGCCGCCCTGCCATTGCTTGTTCCAGTTCTACGTCGCTGAAGGCCGCCTGTCCTGCCAGATGTATCAACGCAGCGCCGATATCTTTCTCGGCGTGCCGTTCAATATTGCCTCTTATGCGTTGCTCACGATGATGGTGGCGCAGGTAACCGATCTCGAGCCGGGCGAGTTCATCCACACGTTCGGCGACGCCCACCTCTACATGAACCACATCGAGCAGGCCGACGAACAATTGCGGCGCACGCCCTATCCGCTGCCGAAGATGATCCTAAATCCTGCGGTCAAAGATATTTTCGGCTTCCAGTTCGAGGATTTCCAACTCGAAGGTTACCGGTTCCATCCGCATATTCCGGCGGCGGTCGCCGTCTAGCGGGCGTGTCCATGCGGCTTGCGCTTATTGCGGCAGTGGCGCGCAACGGCGTCATCGGCCGCGGCGGCGACTTGCCGTGGCGAATTCCGGCCGACCTGAAATATTTCAAAGCGACGACCATGGGCAAACCGATGATCATGGGACGCCGCACCTACGATTCGATCGGCAAGGCGTTGCCGGGGCGCATCAGCATCGTGGTGACGCGCCAGTCTGGTTTTCAGGCCGCAGGCGTCGAGGTGGCGGGAGATCTGGATCGGGCCGTCGAAATTGCCGCCGGCCTCGGCGCAGAGGAGGCGATGGTGATCGGCGGCGGCGAGATCTACGCCGCGGCGTTGCCACGCGCCGACCGGCTTTACCTCACCGAAGTTCATATCGAGGCCGAGGGCGATGTCTATTTTCCGCCTCTCGATCGGTCGCAGTGGCGCGAGCTGTCGCGCGACGACCATCCGGCCGAAGGCGACACTCCGGCGTTCAGTTTCGTTACCCTGGAACGGATCGTCGAGGACTAGCTGCCGTCGCGCAGGCTCGGCCAATTCTTGTTGGCCTTGGCGATATTGCCCGATTTGTCGACCGCCCAGCGGGCGCGCACGAATTTCGAGTAATTGAGATACAACTTGCCGTCCTTGATCGTCCAGGCGTCGGGATCGGTCGAAGCGGTGTAGTTGTTGGCAACCGCCCAGGCACAATAGCCGCCATATTGCGGGGCATATGTTTCCGGGGCAGCGGCAAACCGGTCGCGATTTTCCGCCGAGGCGAAGCGCCACTGGGCGCCGTTATATTCGGTGACAAACTCTGCGCTGCCTTCGACCGCTTCGCCTTCGGTGAAATAGGCGACCGGGTCGTAGCCGCGGATCGCCGTGCCGCTTTCATTGAAGACAGGATCGATCGCCAGCGCCGGACCGGCCGTTCCAATAACAGTTGCGATCAGGGCCAGCAGCACAATGAGCGGTGCGCGCACCAAGTTCCGACGGTTGAACATGACGATCTCCGGTTCGACTGAGTTGGCTGTAATATTAGGAATAACACCGCTGCGGCCAAACAATTCCGTTGGCAGTTCATTTTTTCCGGAGAAATTTCTGGGGTTAGAAAAGACGCCGCCGGGCCAAAAAATACATCGTTGCCGGCCGATTGGGGGGCAGAAGGCCGGCGGCCTGCGGGGCTAGGCACGATGTTGGCCCGGCGGTTCTTTCTCGGCACAGCCACGCTGGGGCAGCGAAGCTGCGTCAATGGCAAAAGTGGTGCTGAAGCCCGCCGTTAGCAAGGCACGATATTGTCGCACCAGATCAATATTGCGCGAGGCCGTTAAGCCGCTGAATTTGGCGCTATTCGACGACGATTCGGGGTGCTGCGCGGGCCGGTTCGCCCGTAAGTTTTCCCGCGACCGTCGCGGCAATCGCCCGGTACGCCTCGGCATGGGAACTGTCGGGCTGGTCGATCACGATCGGCCGGCCCGCATCCGAGGTCACGCGGATCGCCAAATCCAGCGGAATCTCGCCGAGAAAATCGCAGCCCAGACGTTCGGCTTCGGCGCGGGCGCCGCCATGGCCGAAGATATCGGTTTGATGGCCGCAATGGGGGCAGATGAATGTGCTCATGTTCTCGATGATCCCGAGCACCGGTACATCGACCTTGCGAAACATGTTGAGGCCTTTGCGGGCGTCGAGTAAGGCGATGTCCTGTGGCGTCGAGACGATGATGGCGCCGGCCAAGGGAACGCGCTGCGCCATGGTGAGCTGGGCATCGCCGGTGCCCGGCGGCATGTCGACCACCAGAACGTCCAAGCGGCCCCAGTCGACGTCGCGCAGCATCTGCTCGAGCGCACCCATCACCATCGGTCCGCGCCAAATCATCGGCGTTTCCTCGTCGACTAGAAAGCCGATCGACATGACCTTGATGCCATAGTTTTCCAGCGGCGCGATGCGCTTGTCGGGCAGCGGCTGCGGTTTGCCTTTAATGCCCAGCATGCGCGGCATCGAGGGCCCGTATATATCGGCGTCGAGCAAGCCTACGGACAGGCCGAGACCCGCCAAAGCGAGCGCCAGATTGGCCGCCGTGGTCGACTTGCCGACGCCACCCTTGCCGCTGGCCACCGCGACGATCCACTTCACGTCTGGCGCCAGATCACGTTGCGCTGGCGCTTGCGGGGGTGGGGTCGCGCGTGGGCCGGTGTCGCGCGATTGCGGGGCACGGTGATGGGCGGTCAGCACCGCGGTGACCGACGAAACGCCAGGCAGGGCGCGCACCGCGGCTTCGGCGGCAGTACGCACGGATTCCATGGCGTCGCCGTCGGCGGGGTCGATTTCGATGGCGAAACCGACATTGCGGCCTTTGATCACCAGCCCGCTGACCATATTCTGCGCGATGATGTCTTGGCCGGTCCGCGGGTCGATAATAACCGCAAGCGCTTTGCGCACTTCGGCTTCAGAGATGGCGGCCATGGTTGAAATCTCTTAGTTAACAGACAATATCGACTTGAAATTAATCGTTGTTGCCGCAGCAAGCGCGAATTTGTTGTGGTATAAGCTGAGGGACGCCCGTTGAAAAGCTCGGGCACTTTCTCACCCACGCATACGTGACCACTATTGGGTCGCAAAAGTTGCGAAAAACGCGTTAACACATACGAAACAGGGGAATATTTGATGCCGTGGAGTAATCAGGGAAGCGGGGGCGGCGGTCCCTGGGGAGGCGGCGGCGGTGGCCCACGGGGTCAATGGCCGCCCAGCGGCGGCGGGCCTGGCGCACCACCGCCCAATATCGAAGAGATGCTGCGCCGCAGCCAGGACCGCGTGCGGCGCTTTCTGCCCGGCGGT
>JBFKGW010000324.1:0-4004 GCA_041633145.1 Alphaproteobacteria bacterium | reverse complement strand
GGCCGACGCCGTAATCTCGTCGAGCGCCGGTTTGATCACCTCGTTGAAGGCGACGATGTTCTCGATCGTCTTGTCCTTGGGGATCTGCGCGTAGTGGTAAATCAGCGTGATGTATTCGGCCGGGAAGGTTTCCCACTGGGCGACCAGCTGATCGCGCACCGATTCCGCCGTGCCGATGGCGTACAGGCCTGACTCGAGCATCGAACCGATGACGTCTTCGGGATCGAGCTTGCGCCGGCCCATGGCAGCGTAGAAATTCTTCCAGATGTCATAGTCATAGGCCATCACCGCATCGATCGCCGCCTGCTCGCTCTCGGCGATCTGCAGCCAGCGTACCAAATTCTGGTTCTGCCCCGGCTTCCAGTCGAACCCGGCCGTGCGCGCGGTGTCGGCATACTGATCAGCCAACGGCGCGGCAATGTCGATATTGGTGAAGTAGGTCGGGATGAAGCCCATCTTGGCGCAGTACTCGATGGTCTCGGGACTGCCGCTGCCCGACACGAAGATCGGCGGATGGGGATCGGTGTAGGGCGCCGGACAGACGCTGACATTGACCACGTTGTTGTTCTCGTCGACCTCGTCGAGCGCACCCAAGCGTTGCGTCACGTCGGTGTGGGCGAGCTGCCAGTCGGTGACGCCGGTATCGCCGGGATAGGGGATCTGCCAGGCACTGCCCTTATGCTGCATGGAATCTTGCGTCCATGCCTTGATCGCGATCTCGACATTCTCTTCGAAAACGTCGCGGTTGTGCCGGTCGTTTGCCACGTCCTTGTCGCTGACATGCATGCCCTTTTGCGCGAAGCCGGCACCGACCGCCGTCTTGTTATTTTTCGCCGCGGTCGGCGACTTGGTCGCCGTGGTGCCGTAGTGCTGGCCCAAGACGTTGGTCCAGCGGCTCTGATAGCCGCGGGCGAAGCCGACAAAGCAGCGCCCCTGGGTTAAATGATCGATGATCGCCACTTCCTCGGCGACGCGGATCGGGTTCTGCACGCTCATCACATAGCCGAGCTGGCCGACCCGCACATTCTTGGTGATCGCCGCCCAATAGGCATCCATGATGCCGGGCGCCGGGCCAACCTCGTAGCCTTCCGACCAGAAATGGTGCTCGATCGTGGCGACGCCCCAGAAATCGTTGTCGTCGCACGCCTTGATGACCTCGTGCCAACCTTGCAGCGTTTCCTGATAGCGCTCGCGATTGCGGCCGAGCGGACGCAATTTCTCGCGCTCTTCCTCACTTTCGGCGGGGATAACCGGATACGTTTGCAAGATCGGTTTGACCATAGGAGCGCTCCCTGTCGCTGAGAATTACGGTTGTTTTTGGACGTGGCACATAGCTAACGGCTCTGCCGCCTAATTACCAATTATGATTATTAATAATATCCATAGTTTTTCTCTATAGCTAGATCATCGCCCACGATCAGCGCCCGAAGCGCTCGGAAATCAGCGCAAAGGCGGCGCGCATGGCCTGCGCGTCGCCGCCTTCGGGCCGGCCCGGCTGGGTCGCCATGTTCCACGCCATGATGTCGAAATGGGCCCAGGGGATCTCATCGCCGACGAATTCCTGCAGGAACAGCGCCGCGGTGATGCCGCCGGCGAAACCGCCCTCGCTGGCGCTCGAAATGTCGGCCACCTTGCTGTCGAGCATGCGCCGGTAGGGCTTGTGCAGCGGCAGCCGCCACAGGGGGTCGGCGGTCGCCGCGGCGTGTTTCTCGAAATCCTTGGCCAGAGCATCGTTGTTGCAATACAGCGCGGCCAGTTCGATGCCGACGGCAACCCGCGACGCACCGGTCAGCGTTGCGTAATCGATGAGCAAGTCGGGCTTCTCGCGCGCGGCCTCGGCCAGACAATCGCCGATCACCAGCCGGCCTTCGGCATCGGTGTTGGCGTTTTCCACCGTGATGCCCTTGCGCGTGGCGAGCACGTCCCACGGCCGGTAGGCGTTGCCGGCGACGGCGTTCTCTACGGCGCCGATCAAGACCCGCAGGCGCACCGGCAGTTTCGCCGCCATGATCATCGAAGCCAGGCCGAGCACGTGGGCAGCGCCGCCCATATCCTTTTTCATACGCAGCATGCCCGCCGCCGGCTTGAGGTCGAGCCCGCCGGTGTCGAAACACACGCCCTTGCCGACCAGCGTCACCCGCGGTCCGCGCGTCCCCCAGCGCATGTCGATGAGACGCGGCGCATCGTCCGAGGCGCGGCCGACGGTGTGAATCATCGGATAGTTAGCCTTGAGCAGCGCGTCGCCGGCGATCACCCGGGTGCGGGCGCCGAAACGGCGGCCGACAGACCGCGCGGCGGCCGCCAGCTCGGACGGCCCCATATCTTCCGCCGGCGTGTTGATCAAATCGCGCACCAGGGCGGTTGCGTCGAGGGTGCGCCCGACGGCGGCGCGGTCAGCATTAGCCGGCCACACCAGCTCTGGCCGATCGAGCTTGGCCTTGCGATACTTGGTGAATTCATAGGCCGCGAGCCCCCAGCCCAAGGCGGCATCGTTGGCGACCGCCTTGGCGAGCCGGCCCTCCAGGCGGTAGCTCGCTTTTGGCAGCGCGGCCGCCAACCCGCTCCACGACCACAGATCGGATGTCTGGTCGGTAACGAAGACTGCCCGCTCAACACCACCGCGCGCGTCCGGCAGCAGGGCGTGTGAATCCTTTTCCGCCTTAAAACCGCTTTGGGTTAGCCAGTCGCGTTGCGCCTTCGGTAGTTTGCGCAACCAGGCAGCGCTGTTACTCGTGGTGATAACGGCGACCGGAATGGTGTCGCGGCGGGCGCGGGCAATCAGATTATGGGGCACGGCAATTCCTCGTGATTAGATAATAGATGCCGCTAGAGACCGCGGCGCGACCTCAGCAGCTTCCAGGCGATCGGGGCGAGCGCCAGAATAGCCAGCGAAACCAGTCCGACAATGATTTCCGGCGTGATCGCGCTCGCCAGGGTCGGTTCCATCATCATTTCGAACACGCTGCCGAGGCCGGCGCCAACCGAAGCGAACACAAACGAGCCGGGGATGATGCCCAAAAAGGTCGCCAAGACGAAGGTCCGCAACGGCACACCAACGAAGGCGGACACCACATTGACGATAAAGAACGGAAACATCGGTAGCAGGCGTAGCGACAAAAGATAGCTGAACGCATCCGCGCGGAAGCCGGTTTCCATTCTTTGCAGCATCGGCCCGGTGCGCGCGCGCAAGGCCTCGCCAACGGTCGTCCGCGCTGCCAGAAACAATAGCGTCGCGCCGATCGTCGCGCCGATCACCGCCCACACCGTGCCCCACCAAATGCCGAACAAAAAACCGCCGGCGACGGTCAATATCAGCGTACCCGGAATGGCGAACGCGGTCGCCGCAATATAGACGGCGAGAAACGTTAGGACGGCGAGCAGACCGTAGTCGTGCACAAAGGCGACGAGGCCCATGCGGTTGTCGTGCAGGGTTTGCAGCATCAGGTAATGGTCGGCGCCGAGGGCGAAGAATGCGGCAAGGCCAGCCGCCAGCACAGCGGCGGGCCACCATCGCAGCAATCGGCGCAGGCGCGCCGGCCGGCTTGCGTCGGGGATGGGCTTGTCGTGCTCGGTGCCGGTGGCCATCAATCCAGTTTAGAGCAGTGTCCGACCGGATTGAATCAATTCTGTTGGCGCCAGGGGATCTTGGCGGGGCGGCAGTCCACGCGGAAGACAGTGCAGCGCGATGCGGTGCCATCGGGCAAGCCGTCTAACAAAGTGGCTGCCCGCCGCCAAATCGCCTGGGCGCCAACCCGAAGGGCGGGCGGCTTTGCGCCAATGCCGGCGCGCGTATCGTGCCGGGCGTCGAAACTATAGGCCTTTGGAATATACTCATGCCACTCAGCAAGGACGACCTGCTCGGCGCCTGGGTTCTCGAGGAATGGTACGTCGAGGACGACGATGGCGGGCGCACCCATCCGATGGGGCGCGATGCCCAGGGCACCATCTTGTATACCGAGGACGGTTACATGTCGGCGATCGTGCGCGCTAAGGACCGCTTCCTG
>JBFKGW010000323.1:0-4005 GCA_041633145.1 Alphaproteobacteria bacterium | reverse complement strand
GTCGAGTACTATTACAAATCCGACGAGCTCGGCGACCCGCTGATTTCCGAAGAACACATCACCGCGTTCGGCTGGGCGGCGCCGCCAGAAATCGACGACATGCTGTCGCTCAGCCTGCGCATCAACGATTTCTTGACCGGCCTGTTCCTCGGCATCGGCTTGCGGCTGGTCGATTTCAAGCTCGAGTTCGGCCGCCTCTACCAGGACGATCAGGTGCGTATTGTCCTGGCCGACGAGATTACGCCGGACGGCTGCCGGCTGTGGGATACCGTGACCAACGAGAAGATGGATAAGGATCGGTTCCGGCGCGACCTCGGCGGCGTCGCCGAAGCCTACCAGGAAGTGGCGCGGCGGCTGGGCATCACGCCCGAGGCGGGACAGCAGGACATCAAGGGTCCTGTGTTGATGCAATAACCCCAGCACGCGCGCGGCACCGTTGAAAGCACGTATCCACATTACCCTGAAAAACGGGGTGCTCGACCCGCAGGGCAAGGCGATCCAACATGCGCTCGCCGGCCTCGGCTTCGACGGAGTCGAGGACGTCCGTCAGGGTAAATATATCGAAGTCGAGCTCAGCGAGAGTGACGCCGAGGCGGCGCGCGCCCAGGTTTCCGACATGTGCGAAAAGCTGCTCGCCAATACCGTGATCGAGAATTACGACATCGAGATTGTCACTTAGTGCAGCAACAAGCCCCCGACCCGCGCCTGCGCGAAGCCCTCGGCCTGCACCAGGCCGGTCGGCTTGACGAGGCCGAGGCCGCCTACCGCAACATCCTCGACGCCGCGCCTGATCAGCTCGATGCCCTGCAGCTGCTCGGGGTGTTGTTCGGCCAGACCGGCCGGCTGGAACAGGCCCACGACATGCTCAGCCGCGCCGCGGCAATTCGGCCCGGCGACGCCAACATCAACTACAATCTGGGTGAATGCTGCCGCCAACTGGGCCGCACGCAAGCGGCGATCGAGGCCTTCAGCGCGGCCCTCGCCGCCGCGCCCAACTATGCCGACGCGGCGGTCGGCTTGGCCGGCCAACAGTTGCAGGACGGCCAGGCGGCCGAGGCGATCGCGCTGTGCCGAACGGTCTTGGCGCGCGTGCCGAACGACCCCCGCCTGTACAACCAACTTGGCAGTGCGTTGCTCGATACCGGCGATGTTGCGGGCGCGCGCGAGCAGTTCGAGAGAGCGCTCGAGCTGGCCCCCGACTACGTCACGGCACGGCGCAACTTGGCGGCCGCTTTGCTGCGGCTCGGCGACTTGCCACCGGCGCTCGACCTGCTGCGCGCGCTGATCCAGGAAGAGCAGGATTCGGTCGATCTGCTCTATCTGGCGGCGCTCACGCTGGGTCAAACCGGCCAACAGGCCGAGGCGCTTCCGTTGCTGCAACGCATCCTCGCGCTCGAACCGGATAACGTCGACGCCGTCGCCGCCCTGGCGCGCGCCCACCGCAGTTTGGCGAACATGGAACAGGCGATCGAAAGCTACCGGCGCGTGCTCGAGCTGGCGCCCGATAATGCGACCCATTGGGCGCGCTGGGCCGACATGCTGGCGCGCCTGTCGCGTCTCGACGAGGCGCGCGACGCCCTTGACCGCGCGCTGTCGCTCGATCCCGACGACGCGCTCGCTGCGTTGGTTGGCGCGCATCTGGCGCGCCGTGCCGGCGACAACGACGCTGCGTATGCGCAGATAACCGCGCTCGCCGAGCGCGATATCGAGCCCCATTTCAACGCCAGCGTGCGTTACGAACTGGGCATGATTTGCGAGGCGGTGGGCCGCTACGACGAGGCGTTTCAGGCCTTCACCGAAGCCAATGCCGGGCGCGCCAGCAATTGGCAGGTAGCGAGCCTGAGCCCGGAAATATTCCCGAAATTCATCAAAGAGTTATCGGAGTATTTTGCCGACGACGGCTTGGTGTCGCAGTTCGCTGCCTGGGCCGACGCGGTGCCCGACGACGATCTGCCGACGCCCTATTTTCTGGTTGGGTTTCCGCGCTCCGGCACCACCCTGGTCGAGCGCCTGCTCGACGCCCACCCCGATATCGTCGCCACCGACGAGCTCAACATGGTCGACGCTACGGCGAAATTTCTGCGCGAAGTAACTGGGCGCGCCGATGCCTATCCGGCCTCGCTCGATGACCTCGACGCGGCGGCGCTACGGCAGCTGCGGCAACGCTATTGGGACTATCTGCGCGATCATCACCCGGATCCGCTCGACGGCCGGCGCTTGATCGACAAGCAGCCTTTCAACATCAACCATCTCGGTCTGATCTGCCGCACCTTTCCCGAGGCGCGCGTTTTGGTGGCGCTGCGCGATCCGCGCGACGCCTGCATCAGCTGTTTCGCCAACGATTTTGCGCCGAACTGGCCGACCGTACAGTTCCTCGAATTCGAGCGAACGGCGCGGTGTTATGCCGGCATGATGGCGCTGTGGCAGCGCTATCGCGAGATCCTGCCGCTGCAAACGCACGTCTACCGTTATGAGGATCTGGTGGCGTCGCCGCGCGAGGTGTTGGGCGGCATCGTCGACTTCCTCGGCGTGCCGTGGCATGACGATCTGCTGGAAGGCGGCCGCGACAGCGCCGGCAGCTTCATCTCCACCCCCAGCTACGAGGCCGTGGTGCAGCCGATCAACACGCGCGCGGTCGCCCGCTGGCAGAACTATACCGACCAGCTGGCACCTGTTATGCCGATCTTACAGCCCTTTATCGAAGACTTCGGATATGCCGAGACCCCTGACACCGATATCGCTCAATCCAACTAAGCCGGGCGTTTGTCCGGCTGCCACCGGGGCGGCAATTGCGACTCATCGCCCAATGCTGATAGCTGAGCGCGGAGTGTAACCGATGCCCGCAGCCGTCATCGTCTTTCCCGGATCGAACTGCGACCGCGATGTCGCGGTCGCACTGGCAGCCGCCATCGGCCGACCGCCGGCGATGGTATGGCACCGTGAAAGTGAGCTGCCGCCCTGCGACCTGATCGTGGTGCCCGGCGGCTTCTCCTATGGCGATTATCTGCGCTCCGGCGCGATGGCGGCGCACAGCCCGATCATGCGCGCGGTGATCGAGCGGGCCAACGCGGGCACGCCGGTGTTGGGGATCTGCAACGGCTTTCAGATCCTCACCGAGAGCGGCCTGCTGCCTGGCATCCTCATGCGCAACGCCAGCCTGAAGTTCGTCTGCCGCGACGTCGATTTGCGCGTCGAGCGCGCCGATACGATTTTTACCAGCGCCTACACGCAAGGCCAGGTGCTGCGGGTGCCGGTCGCCCACCACGACGGCAACTACTTCGCCGACCCCGACACCCTCAAGCGGCTGGAGGACGGGGGGCAAATCGCCTTTCGCTATTGCGACGCCGCGGGCAACATCACCGACGACGCCAACCCCAACGGCTCGATCGCCAACATCGCCGGCGTGCTCAACGCGGCCGGCAACGTGCTGGGCATGATGCCGCATCCCGAACGGCTCGCCGACCCGCTGCTCGGCGGCACCGACGGCGCGCCGATGTTCAGCCGATTAGCCGAAGCGATCGCGGCATGAGCGATATTGCGGCCCGCCCCGACGACCTGATGGGTCTGAGCGAGGGCGAATACGACACGATTTTGGAGATCCTGGGCCGCGCGCCGAACTTCACCGAGCTCGGCATCTTTTCGGTGATGTGGTCCGAGCACTGTTCCTACAAGTCGTCGAAGAAGTGGCTGAAGACGCTGCCGACCGAAGGCCCCCAGGTTATCCAGGGACCCGGCGAGAACGCCGGGGTGATCGACATCGGCGACGGCCAGGCCGCGGTGTTCAAGATCGAGAGCCATAACCACCCGAGCTTCATCGAGCCTTACCAGGGCGCAGCGACCGGCGTCGGCGGCATTCTGCGCGATGTCTTCACCATGGGCGCACGCCCGGTCGCCAATCTGAACGCGCTGCGCTTCGGCAGCCCCGACCATCCCAAGACCCGTCACCTGGTGGGCGGCGTGGTCGCCGGCATCGGCGGCTACGGCAACTGCATCGGCGTGCCGACG
>JBFKGW010000322.1:0-4044 GCA_041633145.1 Alphaproteobacteria bacterium | reverse complement strand
CTCGCCGTGCTGATGACTGGCGTGATCGGCGCCCTGGTTTTGGTGGCAGCGTTTTTCACCCTGCTCGGGGCGTGGCCGGTCCTGCCCTTTTTTGGCGCTGAGATTGTGATGGTCTTTTTTGCCTTTCGCCTGAACAACCGCGATGCTCGTTCCTTCGAGCGGCTATGCCTGACCGAAGATGCGTTGACGGTGGACCAGGTACGCCCATCGGGCCGGCGACGCCGCCATAGCTTTCGGCCGCCTCACTGGTTGCGCGTCGACCTGACGCGGAGGCCCGCCGGCAATGACGAACTAATTATCTCCAGCCACGACGAGTCGCTGGTGATCGGGCGCTTCTTGTCGGCCGACGAACGGCGGGAAATCGCCGCTAGCCTGGCTAATGCGCTTAAGAAGTTAGTGCGCCCGGCGCTCCCACCAAATCTATACTGACAGCCCCAGCACGTCGGCCATCGCGTACAGTCCCGCCGGCTTGCCGGCGGTCCACAGCGCCGCCCGTACCGCGCCGCGGGCGAAGATTGCCCGGTCGGTCGCCCGGTGGGACAGCTCGACCCGCTCGCCAGCGCCGGCGAAGACCACTGTGTGCTCGCCCACCACGTCGCCGCCGCGCAGGGTGGCGAAGCCGATATCGCCGCGATTGCGTTCGCCGGTGATGCCTTCGCGCGATAAGACCTTTGTCTTGTCGAAGTCGACGCCGCGGCCCGCCGCCGCCGCCTCGCCCAGGCCCAGCGCGGTGCCCGACGGCGCGTCAACCTTGTGGCGATGGTGCATCTCGACGATCTCGATGTCGAAATCATCGCCAAGTGAGCGGGCCACCTGCTGCGTCACCGCAAACAAAAGATTGACGCCGGCCGACATATTGGGCGCCCAGACCACCGGCACCTGCTCTGCTGCCGCCGCCAGCGTCGCCCGCTGTTCTTCTTCCAAGCCGGTGGTGCCGGCGACCAACGCGCAACCGGCCTCAGCAGCTAACTGGGCGTGCGTCTGGGTTGCCGCCGGCGCAGTGAAGTCGATCACCGCATCGACGCGTGCGAACATCGCCGCCGTGTCGTCCGTAATGATGATGCCGTTGTCGCCGAGCCCCGCCAACGCGCCGGCATCGGCGCCGACATGGTCGGAGCCGGGCGCTTCGGTCGCCCCGGCGAGCTGGCAGCCATCGCTCGCCGCGATAACCGAGACGACCATCCGGCCCATGCGGCCCGACGCGCCGACGACGCCAATCTTGAGCGGGTTCGCCATGGCAGTATTCCACGTGAGTTGGTGTGTGCGCCGTCGATCTTACCACGGCACAGGAGGGACGGCAGCCCGCCGGGGCCGCCAAACCGACTTAGCTATTCTCGAAAGTCTTCCCATAGTTCCTTCACCTTGGTGAAGAAACCCTCCGCCTCGGGGCTGTGGGAGCGACCGCCGCCGGCCGCGTCGAATTCGCGCAATAGCTCACGCTGCTGCTTTGTCAGGTTGACCGGCGTCTCGACCTGGGCCTGAACATACATATCGCCGCGCGTATTGCTGCGCAAAACCGACATGCCTTTGCCGCGCAAGCGGAATTGTTGTCCCGTTTGCGTGCCCGCCGGAACGTTGACGCGCGCCCGGTTGCCATCGATGGTCGGCACCTCGATGCTGCCGCCCAAGGCAGCCGTGGTCAGGGGGATGGGCACGCGGCATTGAATGTCGGCGCCATCGCGGTGGAAAAACCGATGGGGTTTGATCGACACGAAGATGTACAAATCGCCGGCCGGGCCACCGCGCAGGCCGGCCTCGCCTTCGCCGGCGACGCGAATGCGCGTGCCGTCCTCGACACCGGCCGGAATATTGACCGACAGGGTCTTTTCGCGTTCGACACGGCCGGCGCCGCCGCACGCGCGGCACGGATTGTCGATCACCCGACCGGCGCCGTGGCAGGTCGGACAGCTGCGCTCGACGGTGAAGAAGCCCTGTTGAGCACGAATTTTTCCGGCGCCGTGGCAACTTGGACAGGCCGTTGGCGCGGCGCCGCCCTCGGCACCGCTGCCATTACACGTTTCACACGAGATCGAGGTATTGACGCGCACCCGCGTCTGCTTGCCAGCAAAGGCGTCCTCTAACGCGACATCCAAATTGTAGCGCAGATCGGCGCCGCGGCTATTCGCCTGCCGCCGCGCGCGTCCGCCGCCGACAAAATCGCCGAACATTTCATCGAAGATGTCGGCAAACCCGCCGCTGAACTCGAACCCGCCGTGACCTTGGGCAGCGGCACCTTCGAAGGCGGCGTGCCCATAACGGTCGTAGGCCGCGCGTTTTTCTTGGTCGCGCAGCACGTCATAGGCTTCGTTGACTTCCTTGAAGCGCCGCTCGGCGTCCGCATCGTCCGGGTTGCGGTCCGGATGCAGCTTCATCGCCAGCTTGCGGTAAGCGCCCTTCAGTTCGGCCTCGCCAACCGAACGCTCGACTCCAAGCGTTTCGTAATAATCCTGTTTGGCCATCAGCGTACGCCCCTGGTCCCCCCAAACATTCGCCCTCCCAGACGCATTACCGCCGCATTCGGCCCCGACAAATTGGAGCGTTGGTGCGGCGGTATTTCATGCGGCTACCGGTACGGCTACGAAGCGGACGACTGGTCCTTTCTGTCTTCTTCGTCTTCAACTTCCTCGAAATCAGCGTCGACAACCGTGTCGTCATCCGCTTGCGAAGCGCCGGGGTCATCACCGGCGGCGGCCGCTTCGCCCGCCGCCTGCTCGGCTTTGTAGATCGCCTCGCCCAGTTTCATCGACGAGTTGCCCAACGCTTCAAACTTGGCCTTTATCGCCTCGGTATCATCGCCGTCGATGACCTCCTTGAGCGCCGCAAGATCGGCTTCGATTTCCGCTTTCTCGCCCTCGGCGACCTTGTCGCCGTGCTCGGAGAGGCTCTTCTCGACCTGGTTGATGAGCGCTTCGGCGTGGTTCTTGGTTTCGACCGTCTCGCGCCGCGCCTTGTCGTCCTCGGCGTGCTCTTCGGCTTCCTTGACCATGCGGTCGATGTCGTCATCCGACAGGCCGCCCGAAGCCTGGATGCGGATCTGCTGCTCCTTGCCGGTGCCCTTGTCGGTCGCCGACACGTTGACGATGCCGTTGGCGTCGATGTCGAAGGCGACTTCGATTTGCGGGATGCCGCGCGGCGCCGAGGGAATGCCAACCAAATCGAACTGGCCGAGCAGCTTGTTGTCGGCCGCCATTTCGCGCTCACCCTGGAATACGCGGATGGTAACCGCCGACTGATTGTCTTCAGCGGTCGAGAACACCTGGCTCTTCTTGGTCGGGATGGTGGTGTTGCGGTCGATCAGCCGGGTGAAGACGCCGCCTAGCGTCTCGATGCCCAATGACAGCGGCGTGACATCGAGCAGCAGTACATCCTTGACGTCACCGGCCAGGACACCGCCCTGAATCGCCGCGCCGATGGCCACCACCTCATCGGGGTTCACGCCCCGGTGCGGCTCACGGCCGAAATGGTTTTTCACGATTTCCTGGATCTTCGGCATGCGGGTCATGCCGCCGACCAGGATAACCTCGTCGATCTCGCCCGCCGTTAGTCCGGCGTCCTTCAGCGCCGACTTGCAAGGCTCGATGGTGCGCTCGATCAGGTCCTCGACCAAGGCTTCCAGCTTGGCCCGGGTGAGCTTGATGTTGAGGTGCTTGGGACCGGCCTGATCGGCAGTGATGAACGGCAGATTGACTTCGGTCTGCGTCGCCGAGCTGAGTTCGATCTTGGCCTTTTCCGCGGCCTCTTTCAGGCGCTGCAGAGCCAGTTTGTCCTCGCGCAGGTCGATGCCTTGCTCTTTTTTGAACTCATCGGCCAGATATTCGATGATGCGGGCGTCGAAATCCTCACCGCCGAGAAAGGTGTCGCCGTTGGTCGACTTCACCTCGAAGACGCCGTCGCCGATTTCCAGCACCGAAACGTCGAATGTACCGCCGCCGAGGTCGTAGACAGCGATGGTGCCGCCGGACTTCTTGTCGAGGCCATAAGCCAGCGCCGCGGCAGTCGGCTCGTTGATGATGCGCAAAACGTCGAGGCCGGCGATCTTGCCGG
>JBFKGW010000321.1:0-4046 GCA_041633145.1 Alphaproteobacteria bacterium | reverse complement strand
TTGCGGCGGCTGCAGGCCAAATCCCTCGGAGCGGTGGGCCGCGTAATCTTCATTGGTGGCACACAGGTCGCGGTCGATACGCTTGGCGAACGCCGCTAGTTGAGCGTCGCTGATCGCAGTTTCGGCGAATTCGACGATGAACAGATGGCCGCCTAAATCGCCGGCCGCTTCGGGAAACACCGGGCCGACCGACCAGTCGTTGACTGACGCGCCGATCTCGCCCGCCGCGGCGCTCACCGCCGCTTCCACTTCTGCGGCAATCAAATGCTCGCCGAACGCCGACAACATGTAGGAGATGCGGCCGGTCACCTTGATGCGCGGCGGATCGCGATCGACCAGTTCGACCGTGTCACCCAGCACATAGCCCCACAGGCCGGCGCAGGTCGACAGCACCAGAGCGTAGTTGACGCCGGGCTCGGCATCGGCGATCCAGTGCCGCGTCGGCGTCTCCGAATCGAGCTCCTCGACCGGTACGAACTCGTAAAACAGGCCGTGGCTGAGATTGAGGCGCAGGCCTTCGCCCTCGCCCCGGTCGGCGGCAGCGATGAAGCCCTCGCTCGCCGGATAGACTTCGCGCAACTCGGCATGGCTGCCGGCAAGCAATTCGGTAAACCGCCGGCGGTAGGGCGCAAAGTCGACGCCGCCATGCACCAAGACTTCGAGGTTGGGAAACAGCGTCGCCAGATTCGGTGTGACACCGCGCAATTCGGCCAGCGCGTCGAAAAAAATCAGCAGCCAGCTCGGCGTGCCGCCGATCAAGCGGATGTCTTCGCTCGCGCACGCTTCGGCGAGGCGCGCGACTTTTTCCTCCCAGTCGGACAACAACGCCAAGTCGCGTGGTGGGAATACGCGGCCACGAAACCAACGCGGCATGTTGGCGGTCATGATGCCCGACACGTCGCCGCTGTAGATGCCGGGCGCCTGCTCGGTCAGGTCGGTCGAGCCGCCGAGCATGAAGCTCTTGCCGCCGAGCACCCGGCTGTGCGGCCGGTTGCGCACGTGGAAACCCATCAGGTCGCCGCCGGCCAACGAATAGGCCGTGATAATTTCTTTCGAGCAGGGGATGTATTTGGTGCGGCCCGACGTGGTGCCCGAGGTGACGGCGAAATAGGGAATGGTGCCAGGCCAGGTGACGTTTTTGAGCTGCGGAAAGGGATCGCGCCAATAGTCCTGCCAAAAATCCTCGAAGCGGCGCAGCGGCACCCGCGCCTGAAAGCCGGCAACACTGCGCACGCTGCTCAAGTCGTAATCGCGGCCGAACGCCGTCGAACGTGCCCGCGCCACCAGTGACAATAGCTGGCGCTCCTGCACCGTGGCCGCGTCTTGCCGGTCCAGCTTGGCGCTGCGCCAGCCGGCCCAACGCCGCATTAACGGGGTGAAATTCAGCATAGTGGAACAGTTTATATAATGAATTCTGGGTTACGCGATGTGGCTTCTAACCCTCTCCCTGAGGGAGAGGGTGGCGAGCGTTAGCGAGCCGGGTGAGAGACCGAGGCTGGACCGTCACGCCAGTAGCGCTTTTCTTATCGTCACCCCCACCCCAACCCTCCCCCGTCAAGGGGGAGGGGGTTATAGCGAGCGGGCGGCACTTAAATTCCCTCCCCCCTGGAGGGGGAGGGTTAGGGAAGGGGGATGGCGCAAGCCAGCCGAAATAATTTCCTGTGGAGCGATTGCTGCCAGTTTGTAACTACGCGGCACGCGCCCTAGGGCGTCAGTTCCGTGCGATGGGGAAAATCGGCGCGCACGGTCTCCAGGCGCAGCGGCACGCGAACATAGTCGCCACGCCGCCACAACTCGAACTGGTCGAGGAAGGTGGTGCTGTTGAACCAACCGTCTTGGCCTCCCAGCAAGGCGAAGTAGTTGGCGTCGGGATCGGATAGATCAGAGATTTGCCGGGCCTGCGAGCCGAAGCGGGTGAAATGGCGCACAGTGGTATCGGCATGGGCGGTCTTCATCACCGTGGTTGTGCTGCCGCCGACCGGCGCATCGGTGAAACGGAAGCGCCCGCCGACTAATGGCAGAAGACCGAGCGGATGGCGCAGGCCCAGCCGGTGCATTTCGCCCCACACGCCAAATTGCTCGATGCCGTCGGCCGCCTGATCCAATGCCGGGCCGAGGGCCGCCGCCAGGCGTCCCGGTTCGGCGCGGGTCAGCTCGTCACCGAGAAATTCGTCGAAGCGGCCACCCGGCGACATCACCGCACGCTCGTCTTCGCTGAAATAAGTCGCGATGAAATTGGCGGTGACCTGCTCGAAGGCCAGCGCGCCGGCCGACTCGATGCGGTAGTGGCCGTCCCACTCGCGCAGCAAGTCGACCACCCGCTGCCGTTTCTCGGTCAACCCACCGTCGAGCTGCAGGTCGGACAAGCGCGCCAGCAGGATATCGCGCAGCGCTACCGCCGAGCCCATAAAGACGTCGCGCTGCAGCGCCTCGAGGTCGGCGATATCGACCGTGTCCTCGCCCGACAGCAGTTGGCGCAGGCGGATGATGCGGTCGTCGTTGGAGAAGAACCAGCCGACGGCAATGTCGTTTTCGGCCGGCTTGTTGTTGGCCGAGGCGAGAAAACCTTCCGGCGGGTCGAACGCCGCCGGCAAGGTGGCGGCCGAGGAGAACTCTCGCCAATAATCGGTGCCGTTGGCCGGCACCACCATGTCGTTTGGCGTCGTCTTCGGCCGCTTCGGTAGACGCACCGCCATCACTTGGCCGATATGGCCGTCGGCGTCGGCGTACAGCATGTTTTGGCCGGGCACCCAGAAGCCGTCGAGGGCGCTGCGGAAGTCGTCCCAATCGCGCGCTTGGCTGACCTTCAACATCGCGGTCACTTCGTCGCTCGCGCGGTGGCCCATCCAGCGCAGCGCGAACGTCTCGCCGTCGCCGCCATCGACCAACGGCGCGTCCGAAACCACCGGGCCGAACGCCGTCTCGCGCACGGTGATATCGCGGTCGAACCACCAGCGCACACCGATACTTTCGCGGCGTTCAGAAAATTCCTCGGGTGGCAACTCGGACACGTCAACCAGATCGCTCGACAGTGCGCGCATGTTGGTGCCGCCCCAGGCGATTTTCTCGTTGCGGCCCAGCGCCATGAACGGCACGCCGGGGATCATCATGCCGACGGTGTGATAGGAGGGCGATTTATAACCGGCGAGCAGCCAGAGATTGGGCAGGAAGACGCCGAGGTGGGGGTCGTTGGCCATCAGCGCCGCGCCGGTTTTGGTGCGCGAGCCTGCGACCGCGACCGAGTTGCTGCCGGCCTTGCTGAAGCCGGCGAGGATGTCGTGCAAGGCGGCCTGTTGGGTGGTCGCGCCGGGCCCGTAACTCGGCACCGAAGCGCTGCCCCGCGCGGTCAGCGTCGCCCAGACTTCCGGCCAGTCGGGCCGTTGGCGCAGCTTCAGCGCGCCGAACAAGACCAGCCAGTTAACGTCGCTCGACGCTAGCCGGCCGATGGTGAGAACGTCGGCGACCGTCCATGGTTCCTTCTCGAAACCGAGAACGCGGAATTCATGGGGCAGCTGGTCGGTCTGGTCGATGTAGAAATTGATCCCGTCGACGAAGCGCTCGAGCCAACGTTTGGTCTCCGGCGGCAACGCGGCGATGGTTTGCGAGATGCCGCTGCCGAAATTCAAGATGCGCAGCGAATGGTCGATATCGGTCGCCAGCGGGCCACCCATCTCGGCGATCCGCCCTTGCGAAATGCGCCGGGCGATTTCCATCTGGCCGAGGCGCAAATGGGCGTGAACGATGCCCAGCGCGACCGCCAAATCGTCGTCGCTCGCCGCTTCGATGAACGGCACCTGGTTGTCGTTCCAGTGGATCGTCACCGCGCCGTCGAGAGGCGCGCCTTCGGTCGGCACCGCCTTCAGGCGCGTCGATACATCTTCGCGCGGCGGCAGCGGCGCCAAAACGGCGCAGCCAGCCAACACCGCGCCCATCACGCTACCGGCGACCAGTCGTATCCAGCGGGCAATCATATTCGATCCACGGTCCCCATTGTGCACGTCGATGGCTGTTCTAGATACGATCCATCGTTGCCGCTAGATCGCAGA
>JBFKGW010000320.1:0-4046 GCA_041633145.1 Alphaproteobacteria bacterium | reverse complement strand
GAAATCGTTGCCAACATGCCGCGCGAAGCCATCGTCGGCTTCCGCGACGCGCACTACCGGACTGGGCGCATGGTGGTCGCTGCCGCCGGCAACATCGAGCACCAGCAGCTGGTCGACCAAGCCGCGCAGGTGTTTGGCGCGTTGCAAAACGGCGGCGACGATACCTCGCAGGATGCGGTCTACAACAGTGGCGAGTACCGCGAGGCGCGGGATCTCGAGCAAATCCACATGGTGCTCGGCTTCCGCGGTGCGCCGATCGGCACATCGGAATTCTACACCCTGTCGGTACTCTCCAATCTGCTCGGCGGTGGCATGTCGTCGCGGCTGTTCCAGGAGATTCGCGAGGAGCGCGGGCTGGTCTATTCCATCGATACCTTCATGTCGGCGTTCGCCGATACCGGGCTGTTCGGCATTTATGCCGGTACCGGCACCGAACAGGTGACGGAGTTGATCCCGGCGCTGTGCGACCAGATCACCGGACTGGCCGGCAGCTTGCGCGCGGACGAGGTGGCGCGGTCGCGGGCGCAGCTCAAATCGAGCCTGCTGATGGCGCTCGAATCGACCGGCGCGCGCTGCGAGCAGATCGCCCAGCATTTGTTGATCTTCGGCCGGGTGTTGCCGATCGACGAGTTGGTGGCACGGATCGACGCCATCGATGCCGATCATATCGGTGCCTTGGCATCGCAAATCTTTTCGGTTCCGCCGGTCCTGGCGGCGGTCGGTCCGCTGACGAAGCTGGAACCCTATGACACCATTACGCAACGCCTCGCCGCCTAACGCCGGAGCCCACAGTCAACCCATGCGTCTGTTTCGTAACCTGTCCTCGCCGGCCGGCAATCTGCGCCTCAGCGCCGAAAAGGTCTATCTCCGCGCACCGGCGGAGCGGGACTGGCGCGCCTATGTGGAGGTGCGCGCGGCGAGCCGCAAGTTCCTCGAACCGTGGGAGCCGGCGTGGCCGCCGGACGCTCTTGGCCGCGAAGCCTATTTCCGCCGCCTCAATCGCTACGCCGCCGATTGGCGCGACGATGTCGGGCATAGTTTTTTCATCTTTCGCAACGACGACGATGCCCTGCTCGGCGGTATCAGCCTGTCGAACGTGCGGCGCGGCGTCGCCCAATGCGGCACGCTTGGGTACTGGATTGGCGAATCGTACGCCCGGCAGGGTTATATGACCGAAGCGCTGCAGCTGATTATCGAATTCTGTTTCGGCCAACTGGCGCTGCACCGTATCGAGGCGGCGTGCCTGCCCCATAATGAGGCGAGCCAGAAACTGCTCCGCCGGGCCGGCTTCACGCAGGACGGATATGCACGTAAGTATTTGAAAATACGCGGAGAATGGCACGACCATCTGTTGTTCTCGCTGCTCGCTGAAGACTGTAAGTCGCCGCCGCTCGATTAGGTCCTCGATCAACCGCCGCTATTGATGCTGGGAACCGCTGCCCCGGAAGCCGTTTTGGCGCGCGCACGATTGCGCAAGCTGACCATTCTGTTCGCCAGCAGCCTGGCCTTTCTGGCCTCGACGGTGGCGCCGGGTTTGCCGGCGCTGTACGCCGATTTCGCCGACTTCGACAATGACGAACTGTTGTCGCGGATGGTGTTGACCATGCCGATGCTGTTTGTCGCCTTGGCCGGGCCATTCATCGGCATCGTGATCGACCGCTACGGCCGCCGAAATACGTTGGTTATCAGTACCTTCGGTTTCGGGCTGGCGGGCATCTCCGGCCTGGTGCTGGAATCGCTGCTGGCGATTATTGTCGGCCGCGCCCTTCTCGGCATTTTTCTGGTCGGCATTCTAACCAGCGTGACGGCGTTGATCGGCGACTATTTCTCCGGCGAACAGCGCAACAAGGTCGCCGGTCTGCAAGGCGCCTTCATTTCATTCGGCACCTTGATCTACACCATTCTTGGCGGCCTGCTGGCGGAAATCCATTGGCGGGCCAGCTTTTCGCTGTTCGCCATCGCATTTGTGTTTATCGTGCCGATGCTGCTCAGCCTTTACGAACCGGTGTCGGCGGCGCAAGTTGAGCGAAACAAGCCGGTCGAGCAACCGCCCGGCCGGCGCGACTGGATTGTGATCGGCTGGATCTACGTTCTCGCCTTCGTGTGCCTGATTGCGCTGTTCATGATCCCCTCGCAGACACCGTTTTTCCTGGTCGAAATCGGGGTCGGCAATCCGGCCCGCGCCGGGCTCGCCGTCGGTATCTTCAGCTTCAGTTCGGGCATCGCGGCGCTCGCCTTTCCGTGGCTGCGCCGCCATTTAAGCGTCGCCGCGATCTTTGCGCTGATCTTTATCGATGTCGGCATCGGATTTGTCCTGATCGGCACGGCAACCGACTTTGCCGACGTAATGGTTGCCATGGTGGTCGGCGGATTCTCGATGGGCGCGTTCTTCCCAAACGCCAACATGGCGATTATTTCGCGCACCACTCCGGCCGTTCGCGGGCGCGCCGTGAGCGGCTTGACGGCTGCCTTCTTCCTCGGCCAGTTCGCCTCGCCGTTCTACAGCCTGCCGCTCGCCGAACAGGTTTCCCTCGGCGGCGCCTTCGTCATAAGTGGATACTGGTTGGCCGCTCTCGGCGCGTTTTTTGTTGTATTAGCGCTGGTCGGTCGGAAAGCTGGGGCGCGGCGACAAAAATCAGGCGCGGCCGGCGGCGCCGGATAGGCTCGATAGATCGACGCCGATGCTGTTCAGCGCACGCTGCCATTTGGTCTCGATATCGCCGTCGAACACCACCGCTTCATTGAACGGCGCGTGCAGCCAGGCATTCTCGCTGATCTCGTCTTCCAACTGACCTGGCCCCCAGCCGGCGTAGCCAAGTGCCAGCATGGTGCTGCGCGGCCCGCTGCCGCTGGCGAGCTCCTTGAGGATGTCGAGGGTTGCCGTCAGCGCTACCTGGTCGTCGACCACGACCGTGCCCTCGCCGACATATTCGGCCGTGTGCAGTACGAAGCCCCGCTGTGCCTCAACCGGGCCGCCGAAATGGATGTTCAAATTCGGCGACGCGTCAACCGGCGTAATCTCCAGCTGGGTCAGCAGTTGTTCAAAATCGATCTCGTCGAACAGTTTATTGACGACCAGCCCCATTGCGCCTTCTGCATTGTGGGCGCACAAATAAATCACCGAGCGTTCGAAGCGAGGGTCGGTCATCGCCGGCATGGCGATCAGCAGTTGCCCTTCGAGATAAGCGGATTGGTTCGATTTCTCTTCCATCGCACTAACCGTCTTTTAAGCTACAAATTTCTTCGGTTCGTCGGCTTCTGACAAGGGTTAATAGGCTTCGATTCCGACACGTGATTGTGACGAAAGGGTGATCATTCAGCGGTTATACTCCGCCACCTAATTACCCATATATCAACCTAAATCCGGTATTCGTTCGGTTAAGAAAGACGGGGCTGAGAACATTTTCATGGTGAAACGCCTGTTTTCTGTAGCGCAAGTGGGCATTTTGGCGCTGTTTGCGGCCAGTTTCTGGCCGCTCGCCTCCTATGGCAGCGAAGCCGCGAGCGCCTGGGAGGCCGGTCCCAAGGCCGACGTGCGGCTGATTGCCGCGACCACGGCGGTCGGCGACCTCGAAACCCTGCCGCTCGGTATCGAGGTCAAACTGCAGGACGGCTGGAAGACTTACTGGCGCTCACCCGGCGACGCCGGAATCCCGCCGCGGGTCGACTTCGAAGGCAGCACCAATGTCGCCTCGGCGAACTTTCGCTGGCCCGCACCGGCCCGCTTCCAATATTACGACCTCGAGACCTTTGGCTACAGCAAAGAAGTGGTCTTTCCCATCGATGTGTCGCTCGCGCGCCCCGGCGAGCCGGCGGCGTTGCGCGCGCGGGTCGATATGCTGATCTGCGATGACGTGTGTATCCCGCACACCATGAATGTATCGCTCGACTTGCCGGACGGCCCGGCAGCGCCGTCCGACCACGCAAATTTGATCAACCGATATAGCGTCCAAGTGCCCGGTGACGGCTCTGCCGTCGGCCTGACGCTAGAAGCCGCCGCGTTCAGTGGCCCGAAAGAGAAGCCGTTGCTTGAAGTGGCGTTTCGT
>JBFKGW010000319.1:0-4063 GCA_041633145.1 Alphaproteobacteria bacterium | reverse complement strand
GGTACGACCGGTTACGAGGAGGCGGCGGCGCAAGGGCTGGTGGCGGGCGTGAACGCCGCTAAGCCCGCAGACGCTTTCGTTCTCGATCGCGCTGAGGCCTATATGGGCGTCATGATCGACGATTTGGTGACCCGCGGCGCCGACGAACCCTACCGCATGTTTACCTCGCGCGCCGAATACCGCCTGATGCTGCGCGCCGACAACGCCGACGAACGCCTAACTCCCAAGGGCATCGCGTACGGTTGTGTCGGTCCAGACCGGCGCGCGGCGTTCGCCCGCAAGTCGGTAGCGTTGGCCGAAGCCCGGGAATTGGCAAATTTACTGACAGCGACCCCCAGCAACCTGAAAAAACACGGACTGGCGGTCAACCAGGATGGTGTGCGGCGCTCGGCCTTCGATTTGCTGGCCTATCCCGAAATCACCATCGATGACCTTGAGATGGTGTGGCCCGAGCTTGGCGGATTGCCGCCGGCGCTGGCGGAACGCCTAAAAACCGAAGCGCTATACGACAGCTATGTCGAGCGCCAGGCGGCGGACGTCGCGGCGTTCCGGCGCGACGAAAACCTGCGGTTGCCCGAAGAATTGGATTATACACAGATCGGCGGCCTGTCACGCGAGGCGCAGGATAAGCTCGCACGCGCCCGCCCGCGCACGCTTGGCCAAGCTGGCCGCATACCGGGGGTCACGCCAGCCGCTCTGGTTGCGCTGTTGCGCTATGTGCGCCGCGGTCCGGTCGAAGCGCCGCGCCCGCTGAAATCGGCGTAATCGTTCGTATTCCTTCAACTACCCCATATATAGTGGTTGGCGAACTCTGAGCCCAATTGATAGGGTGGCTTATGGTTGGCCAGCAGCCAATGACGGCGTCCGAGTTCGCTGCGGCGCTCGATGTTTCACGTGAAACATTGGCGCGACTGCAGGCATTTGAATCTTTACTGCGCCAGTGGCAGAAGACCATTAATCTGGTGAGCGTCCGTACCCTGGACGATATCTGGCGCCGTCATTTCCTCGATTCGGGCCAGCTTTGCCGGCTAATGCCTGACGCCAAAACAATTGTCGACATCGGCAGCGGGGGCGGGTTCCCCGGCCTCGTCATCGCCATCATGACCGGTGACCATGTCACCTTGATTGAGGCCGATCAACGCAAAGCGGCGTTTCTCAGGGAAGCAGCTCGCGTAACATCGGCCGATACCGAGGTAATTGCGGGTCGCGCCGAGGCGGTACCGGCGACTCCCGCTGACGTTGTGACCGCCCGCGCCTTGGCTCCGTTGTCTAAACTGTTGTTTTTGGCCGAGCCTTGGGTCCGTCCTGGCGGCCGGTGTTACTTTTTAAAAGGCGCCAATGTCGAGGAAGAATTGACCGACGCGAAGCGACTTTGGGATATTACCTATGACCTGGTGCCGAGCCTGTCCGATTCCGCCGGCGCCATTGTGTGCGTAAAGGAGCTCCGCCGTGTTTGATGCGCCTCGCAATACACCATATCCGGCCGAAACAACCGAACCCGTTGAGCGACCGCGGATTGTCGCGGTTGCCAATCAGAAAGGCGGCGTGGGGAAGACCACGACTGCGATTAACCTGGCCACCGCGTTGGCCGCATGTGGCCAAAAGGTGCTGTTGGTGGATTTGGATCCGCAGGGTAACGCTTCGACAGGGCTCGGCGTCAATGTGCCGTCGGCCGCCGGCGATATCTATACCGCCTTGATCGATCAGTCGCCGCTCGCCACCGTGACGCTACCCACATCGGTGCCCGGCCTCGACGTCGTGCCAGCCTCGGCCGATTTGGCCGGCGCCGAGATCGAGCTGATCGACGTGACGCACCGCGAATCGCGCTTGAAGGCAGTTCTCGATAGTGGTGCTGGGAACTACCACTACGTACTCATCGACTGTCCGCCGGCGCTCGGCCTGCTAACGCTCAATGCTCTGGTGGCCGCGCAATCGGTACTGGTGCCGTTGCAGTGCGAATTCTTCGCCCTCGACGGCCTCAGCCGGTTGACCCGGTCGATCGAGCGCATCCGAAAAGCATTCAATCCCGGCTTATGCCTACTAGGTGTAGTATTAACGATGCACGATGGACGCAATAACTTGTGTCGGTCGGTGGAAGCCGATGTCCGCGAGCATTTTCGTGAGCGGGTTTATCAAACCGTGATACCGCGAAATGTTCGGGTTTCCGAGGCGCCATCGTTCGGTCTGCCGGCCATCGTCTATGATATGAATTGCGCCGGTGCGCAGGCCTATATCCATCTTGCGGCGGAGATTCTGCGCCGCGAAGGCCGGCTGCCGGAACGCGAGGTGGCAGCATGAGCGACGAACAACGCAAAGGCTTGGGGCGCGGCTTGTCCGCGTTGTTAGGCGACGAAATCGAGGGCTCGGAATCTCCAGAACATGCACGATCGACCCATAACGTGCCGATCGAACAGGTGTCGCCGGGCCGGTTCCAGCCGCGCCACCGTTTCGACGACGAAGAAATGAACTCGCTGGTCGAATCGGTGCGGTCGAAGGGCATCTTGCAGCCTATCTTGGTGCGCCGCGACCCGCTGCACGCCGATGCTTACGAAATTATCGCTGGCGAGCGACGGTGGCGCGCCGCGCAGCGGGCACAGTTGCACGAGGTTCCGGTCATCGTGCGCGACTTTTCCGATCAGGAAGCGTTGGAAATTGCGCTGATCGAAAACCTGCAGCGCGAAAACCTGTCGCCGATCGAAGAGGCTAGCGCGTATCAACGCCTGATGGATGAGTTCGACCACACGCAAGAGGTGCTGGCGAAGGTGGTCGGGCGCAGCCGCAGCAGTGTCGCCAATACGCTGCGTTTGCTCACGCTGCCGCAATCGGTGCAGGAACAGGTCGATACCGGCGCGCTGTCGGCCGGTCACGCGCGGGCCCTGGTGGGCATCGACGACGCAGAAAAGCTCGCTAATGAAATCATCCGCAAAGGCCTGTCGGTGCGCCAGGCAGAACAGCTGGCGCAGCGCTCGAAGGGCGGCCCGCCGGATCGGCAAAGGACAGTACCCACCAAGGATCCGGACACAATTGCGCTGGAGCACGATTTATCGAACATGCTTGGCCTGCGCGTCACCATCAAATTCCGCGGCGACGGTGCCAAGGGCGGGTCGGTCACGATCAATTACCGAACGCTCGATCAGCTCGACGATATATTGCAGCGACTCAATCAAGGCGGTGCGATCAACGCCGGCGGCTCCGACCCCGAGCTCGAACCGGAGCCAGCGGACGAGGAGCCGCCGAGGCAGGCCGCGCGATCCTCATAAGTTATTGTTTTTATTGACTTTTATGTTTGCCGCCGGCCCGAACGGGCGAGCTGTGCGATGGCCATCAAGGCGCGGTCGCAGACCAGCGTTGCTGGCGCACCGGTCGATTTAGCCGACAGTTCGGCATCGGTCAGCCGCGACAGCGAAGATTCCACGCTCGCCATCGACCAATAATTCAATTGCGCGCGGAACTGTCCGGCGACGCGCCAGAACAGCGGCGGGCGCAGCTGTTTAATCGCGGCATCGAGCGCGATCCCTCCGCTCGCTTGCGCCAGGACGAAGTGAAGACGTTGGAAATGCCGTTGTGCGGCACGAATAACCGCGACCGGTTCGGTGCCATCGGCCCATACCCGAACGAGATGGTCGGCCAATCCCTCGTAATTGCCGTCGGCGGCAGCCAAGACCGCTTGCTCGGTGGACGCTTCGGAGCTGTCGCCGAGGCACGCCACGACGTTGTCTTCCGATAAATGTCCGTTCGGGCCGGCGAATAAAACCAATTTCTCGATCTCGCGACGATTCGCTTGGCGGTCGTTGCCCAACAGAGCGACCGTGGCGTTAAGCGCCGGCGAGTCGAAACTGACCCCCGCCGCGTCGAGGTTGGTGCGAACGAGTTGCGCCAATGCGGCTTCGTCGTCGGAAAAGCACGGCAGGGCGGCGCACGCATCGTCATTCTCAAACAAGCGGCGCAACGTCGCACGGGGAGTCAGATTTCCGGCGCCAATGATGATCAACGCGGCCATCGGATCATTGGCTGCTTCGTTGTCGAGAGCCGCCGAAACCGCCCCCGTAATTTCGTCGCCAGC
>JBFKGW010000318.1:0-4064 GCA_041633145.1 Alphaproteobacteria bacterium | reverse complement strand
TCGTTCTGCTTGATGTCGTTGAAGATGGTGCAGACATGCGGGAACGGCCATGAGCTGAGCTCGTTGTCCGGATCGGTCGACGACATCGGCATCATCGCGCTCGGTTCGCCGGCGGCGCGGCGCTCGCGGTCTTCGAGAATATGCGCCATCAGGCCAGCGAATTTGCGCTCGCCGTGGCAGCGCCGCATGGTCGGAAAACCGTCGACGACCGGGATCGTCGAAATCGCGAACTTGACCCGCGAATCTAGTGAGGCGGTGATGATGACATGGCCGCCGCTATAGGAAATGCCCCAGATGCCGAGCTTGTCGTTGTCGACCTCGTCGAGGGTACGGGCGTAGCTGACCGCGTTGCGGTAGTCCTCGATCTGACCCCACGGATCGATGTGCTGGCGCGGTTCGCCGCCGCTTTCACCGAAATTGCGGTAATCGAACAGCAGACAGGCCACGCCGATGTCCAAAAACGCCTGGGCGTAATAGGGCATGACGATCTCTTTAACGTAGCACCAGCCGCCGGCGAGAACGACACACGGCACCGGCCCGCTGGCGCCGTCGGGGATGTGCAACACGCCGCGGATGGTATCGCCGCAGCTATTGAATTCGACTTTGAGTTCCATCGTTTCCTCCCGATATGTGATACCGATTGAATGCCAATATCATCTGTTTGTTACACTGAAGGGTGTCGGTTCGCCTGGGGACTGTCAACCGGCAAGGCGTCACACCAGGCCGATGAAGCGGCCTGCAATAATTTGGTCGGCGAGGCTAAACACCCCAGCAAATCAAGAGCTCGTTAAGCCCCTCTCCCTCTGGGAGAGGGTTTATTGCCTTCCAATCTTAGGTATCAATTGTCCGCGGTTGCCCGCTCCGCCGCGAGGGTCGCGGCTATACGCTCGCGCAGCACGTTCTTGCGGATTTTGCCCGCCGGGGTGCGCGGAAAGGCGTCGACGATCTCCAGCCGCTCCGGGTACTTCTGCTTGGCGAGGCCTGCCTTATCGAGCGCCGCCACCATGTCGTCGAAGGTCAGCGACGCGCCTTCCTCTAAAATTACATAGGCGCAGCCGGTCTCGCCCAACCGCTCATGGGACATGGCGACGACCGCGGCTTCATAAATGGCGGGATGCTCGTGCAAGACGTCCTCGACCTCGCGCGGGCTCAGATTTTCGCCGCCGCGGATGATCAGATCCTTCGAGCGTCCGGTGATCACCAGGCAGTCATCCTCGGTCTTGATCGCCAGATCGCCGGTATGGAAATAGCCCGCGTCGTCGAACGCCTCGTTATGAGCAGTGTCGGCGTAGCCCAGGCACATCTCCGGGCCGCGGGTGACGATCTCACCCTCGACACCGACCGGTACTTCGGCCCCCGTCCCATCGACCAGCTTGATCTCATGGCCGACGACCAGACCTTCCGTGGCCGCGCCAAGTTGCTCCTGCTCGCGGCTGTTGACGCCGAGAGTGACGGTTGGCGCTTCGGTAGAGCCGTAGCAGCGGGCGCATACCGCGCGGTCGAAGGCCTTGTGAGCGTTGTAGATGATCTCTGGCGGCACCGGCGCGCCGCCACAGGGGAAGTAGCCCAAGCTGGGCAGCGGCCGGTTTTGCGCGCGCGCGACTTCGGTCAATTCCTGCAAAAACACCGTCGCGGCGATGGTGAAGGTGACGCCGTGGCGCTCGATCAGGTCGGCCGCGGCCTCAGCGTTCCAGGCTTCCATCAACACCGCCGGCGCGCCGAGCACGAACGGCAGCTGAATGCCGTAGAGGTAGCCGGTAATGTGCGTGACCGGCGACGGCATCAGGATGACGTCTTCGTGGTCGAGGCCGAGGAACTTGCTGAATGCCTGGTTCTCGGTGTCGATCGTGTTGTGGCTGTGCAGAACGCCCTTGGGTCGCCCGGTGGTGCCCGAGGTGTACATGATCAGCTTGACCGCGTTGGGATCGACGCTCGGTCGGTCGAGCGCTGCGTCCTCGGCGAGCAGGTCGTCAAAAGAAACGCAGCCGGGCGCCGTGCCGCGGACGGTGATGACGTGTTCGAGGTCGGGCAGCTCGTCGCGGTGGCGCTCGACCATCGCCACGTAATCGAACTTGCGGAATTCCGGCGTGATGAAGAAGGCCTTGGTGCCGGCGTCTTTCAAGATGTAGGCGACCTCGGCATCGCGGTAGATCGGGATGATCGGGTTGCACACCAGCCCGAGCAGCGCCGCGGCCATATCGACCACCACCGCCTCGGGCCAGTTGGGCAGCTGGAAGCTGATCACGTCGCCGGCTTTGAGGCCGCGCTGCTGCAAGGCGCCAGCCAACGCGCGCGCTTGGCCGTCGATGTCGCGCGCGCTCAGTTGCCGGTCGTCCTGGATAATGAGGATTTTGTCGGGGTCACGCGCCAGCTGTTCGTCGAGCAGGTCGGCCAGGGTCTTGTTGCGCCAGATGCCGCTCGCCGTGTTCTCGGCGATCACGGCGTCGGTCAGCCGGGTCTGCCAGCCGCTCACATCCTGACGCATCGCCGCCTCCCCAGACTCTACTTGTTGGCCAGCCTTAGGCGGTTGGCGATGTTGTTCTTCTGGATCGCCGACGAGCCGCCGAAGATCGGCATGACCAACGACTCGCGCACATAGCGCTCCATGTCGAAGTCCTTGATGTAGCCGTAGGCGCCCATCACCTGCTGGCAGGTCAACACGATCTCCTTGCCGGTGTCGCAGACGAACAGCTTGGCCATCGAGGTTTCCACCGACGCCGGCTTCTTTTGATCGAGCAGCCAAGCGGCGTGATAGGTCATCAGCCGGCAGGCCTGCAACTTGGTCTTGCAGTCGGCCAGCATGTGGCGGATCGATTGGAACGCCGACACCGGCTTGCCGAACTGCTTGCGCTCCTGCGCATATTCCCACGCATCGTCGACCGCGGCGGCGGCGACGCCAAGTGCCAGCGCGGCAACTTCGATCTTTTCCACGTCCAGGCCGGGGCCGACGATTTTCTGCCAGCCGGTGTTCCAGCCGTCCTCGCCGCCGACGATATTCTCGGCCGGCACTTCGACGTCCTCGAAGGTGACGTCGCAGGTCGACGCGCCCTTGATGCCCATGGCGTTCTGCGGCTCGATGGTGATGCCCGGCGCGTCGGTCGGGATCAGCACCAGCGACAGGTTCTCGTAGCGCGGCGCGTCGGCGTCGCTCTTGACCACGGCGTAGATGTAGTCGGCGATGTTGGCGCCGGAGCAGAACCGCTTGGCGCCGTTGATCACCACGCTGCCAAGATTGCCTTCGCGGCGCGCCGAGGTGCGTACGCTGGCCACATCTGAGCCGGCATCGGGCTCGGTGATGCCGTAGGCGAACAGCAGTTCGCCGGCGGCCAGCTTGGGCAGCAGCGCCTGCTTTTGCGCTGCGCTGCCCACCTCGTCGATGTTCATGCCGCCATAGCACGCACACATGATGTAGGGCACGGCGACCGCCATGGATCGGCGGGCCAGTTCCTCGATTACCACCATGGTGGCGGTGATGTCGCGGCCGGCGCCGCCGAACTCTTCCGGCACCGTCAGCCCGGCAACCCCGAGCTCGCAGAGCTTGGCGAAAACGTCGCGCGGATAATGGTCGTCGCGGTCCCACGCCTGCGCCAACTCGCGCGGCATTTCGTTGTCGACGAACCGCCGCACCGTGTCGCGCAGGATGGCGATGTGTTCGGGCTCTTGGAACTGTTCCATGCGGTCCTGCCTGCCGCCTAGCGGCCGGTGAATTTCGGCGTTTCCTTATTGAGGAACGCCTGGGTGGCGATCTTGTGGTCTTCGGTCATCTGCGACATCGCCTCGAAGTTGAAGGCGGTATCGAGCACCGCGTTGGCGACCTGTTTCAGCCCCAGATTGATCGAGGCTTTGGTCCATTTAATCGCATTGATCGCACCGCCGGCGAGCCGGTCGGCCATGGCGTAGACCGCCTCGTCGAGTTGGTCGGCCGGCAGCGCGTAGTTGATCAGGCCGATCTCGGCGGCGCGCGGCGCCGGCAGCAGATCGCCGGTCATCAGATATTCCTTGGCCCGCGGATAGCCGATAAGTTGCGGCCAGATCACCGCGCCGCCGTCGCCGGCAACCAGGCC
>JBFKGW010000317.1:0-4130 GCA_041633145.1 Alphaproteobacteria bacterium | reverse complement strand
GGCGGCGAACGGTGGCTATGCTCCACGGTAAACGCGTGCTTTTGATTATCAGCGGCGGCATCGCGGCCTATAAAAGCCTCGAGCTGATCCGACTGTTGCGCAAGAACGGCCTGGCCGTGCGCTGTATCTTAACCCGCGGTGGCGCCCAATTCGTCACCCCATTGTCTGTCTCCGCGCTGAGCGAGGATAAGGTCTACACCGATCTGTTTTCGCTGACCGATGAAGCCGAGATGGGGCACATCCGCCTGTCGCGCGAAGCAGATCTTGTGGTGGTCGCACCGGCCAGCGCCGATATCTTGGCCAAGATGGCGCAAGGGCTCGCCGACGATCTGGCCTCGACCGCGCTGTTGGCGACCGACAAGCCGGTCATGGTGGCGCCCGCCATGAACGTGCGCATGTGGGAGCACGCCGCCACCAAGGCCAATCTCACCGCCTTGTTGGAGCGCGGCGTACGTATCGTCGGCCCCGACGAAGGCGAAATGGCGTGCGGCGAATTCGGTCCCGGCCGGCTGGCCGAACCCGATGAAATCGCCGCTGCAATCACCAGCTATTTTCGCGACAGCTCGCCGCTCGCCGGCCGGCGCGCGCTGGTCACCAGCGGGCCGACCCACGAGCCGATCGATCCGGTCCGCTACATCGCTAACCGCTCGTCGGGTCGCCAGGGGCACGCCATCGCCGCCGCCTTGGCGCGCAGCGGCGCCGCGACGACACTGGTTTCCGGCCCGACCAATCTGGACGATCCGGCCGGCGTCAACGTGGTGCACATCGAGACCGCGCAGCAGATGCTCGACGCCTGCCAGGCGGCCCTGCCGGTCGATGTCGCGGTGTGCGCCGCCGCGGTCGCCGATTGGCGGGTGGCCGGCGCGGCCGAGGAAAAAATCAAGAAAACCAAGGGCAAGGTGCCGAGCCTGAAGATGGCGGAAAACCCCGACTTATTGGCGACCCTGAGCGCCGCCGGCAACGCCCGTCCACAATTGGTGATCGGCTTCGCCGCAGAAACCGAAAACGTCGTCGCCAATGCCCAAGCCAAGCGCGCCAGCAAGGGCTGCGACTGGCTGTTGGCGAACGACGTGTCGCCGGAAACCGGAACCTTCGGCGGCGCTGAAAACACCATCCATCTCATCAGCGCCGACGGCGTCGAGGACTGGCCGCGCATGTCTAAAGAAGACGTCGCCGACCGCCTCGCCGAACGCGTCGCCGCGAGCCTGGGGACGGCCGCGTGAACAGTACGTCAGCGCAAGTAACTGTCGACGTCACCAGACTGTCCCACGGCGCCGGTCTAGAGTTGCCGGCCTATGAATCAGCACTGGCTGCCGGCATGGACCTGCTGGCTGCCGTCGAGAGCCACCTGGTGATCGAACCCGGCAAACGCGCGCTGGTACCGACCGGACTGGCAATCGCCCTACCGCCCGGATTTGAAGCGCAAGTGCGCCCGCGCTCGGGCCTGGCATTGAAACAGGGTATCACGGTGGTGAACACGCCCGGCACCATCGACGCCGATTACCGCGGCGAAGTGGGGGTGATCCTAATCAATCACGGTGACGAGCCGTTTTTTGTCGATCGCGGCATGCGCATCGCCCAGATGGTGGTCACGCCGGTCACGCAGGCGGTATGGAACGAGGTCGACGCGCTCTCCGACAGCGAGCGTGGCACCGGCGGCTTCGGCTCCACCGGCACGGCCGGTTCGACGGCCTAGGAATATCAGGGGCTTAAGGAAAAGACGGCCGATGTTTCGCCTGTCACGTAAAACGCTGTTCGCCATCGAAGCGGTTCTCGATATCGCCTATAACGCCGGGCCGGTGCCGGTGCAGAGCCGCGAAATTACGCGCCGCCAGGGCATTCCCCGGCGCTATCTCGAACAAGTGTTGCAGAACCTGGTGCGCGCCGGTGTCCTGAGCGGTGTGCGTGGGCCGCGCGGCGGCTACCGGCTGGCGCGCGAGCGCCGGCGTATTACGGTGGGCGATGTGGTGCGCGTGATCCTAGATATGGAGACCCGCGCCGACCCGATGGAAGACGCGAACGCCTCTTCATTGGGGGCTGCCGTGGTCGGGCCGATGTGGGAAACTGTGTCGCAACAGTGCATGGAACACCTGGATGCCATCACGATCCAGGATCTGTGCACGCAAGCGCGTGAACTGGGCATTGAAAGCGAAGGGGCCAAACGCCTCGACTACACAATTTGATCTGCCCGAACCCATTTTGGGCATTGATAGATAAAGGGAACCAAATTCATGTCGACCGCCGAGCCGTTGACCGATCTTCAGCCTGAATTTCGCGGCCGGATCTACGAGTCGATCGTCGATACCATCGGCGCGACACCGCTGGTGCGCATCCGCCGGCTCGCCGAGGAAGAGGGCTGCCGCGCCGACATCGTCGCCAAGCTGGAATTTTTCAATCCGCTCGCTTCGGTGAAGGATCGCATCGGCCTAGCGATGATCAGCGCCGCGGAAGCGGCCGGCAAGATGGGCCCCGGCAGCGTCATCGTTGAACCGACTTCGGGCAATACCGGGATCGCCTTGGCGTTCGTTGCCGCCGCGCGCGGTTACCGCTGTATTCTGGTGATGCCGGATTCGATGTCGCACGAACGGCGCAAGATGCTGCTGTTGCTGGGCGCCGAACTGGTGCTGACCCCGGCGGCCGAGGGCATCAACGGTTCGATCGCAAAGGCCCAGGAAATCGTCGCCGACACGCCGAACGCCTTCATGCCGCAACAGTTCGAAAATCCGGCGAACCCGGAAATTCACCGGCTGACCACGGCGGAGGAAATCTGGAACGATACCGCCGGCAAGGTTGACGTTGTGGTGGCCGGCGTCGGCACCGGCGGCACGCTGACCGGGGTCGGCGAGGTCTTGAAAGCGCGCAAGCCCGCGGTGCAAATGATCGCCGTCGAGCCGGAAGACAGCGCCGTGTTGTCGGGCGGCCCGCCAGGCCCGCACAAGATCCAGGGAATCGGTGCCGGTTTCATACCAGATATTCTGGAAACCGATCTGATCGACGAAATCCTGCCGATCGCCAACGAGACCGCCATCGCGATGGCGCGCCGCGCCGCCCAGGTCGAAGGCCTGCCGTGCGGTATCTCGTCCGGTGCGGCGATCGCTGCGGCGCTCGAAGTCGGCGCGCGGCCCGAAATGGCCGGCAAAATGATCGTCACCGTGCTGCCGTCGTTCGCCGAACGCTATCTGTCGACCTCGTTGTTCGAGGGATTGGGATAGCGAGCGATTAGACGCGAGACGCTATGGAGCTGTCCGAAGAACAATTTCACCGCTACGCCCGCCACCTGATCCTCGACGAGGTCGGTGACGAGGGCCAGGAGCGTCTGTTGCAGTCGAAGGTGCTGGTGGTCGGCGCCGGCGGTCTCGGCGCGCCGCTGTTGTTGTACCTGGCCGCGGCCGGCGTCGGCACCCTCGGCATCATCGACGACGACGAAGTCGATCTGACGAACTTGCAGCGCCAGGTTATCCACATGACCGAGCGGGTCGGCGACCGCAAAGTCGCCAGCGCCGCCGACACCATCGCCGCGCTCAATCCGGGCATCACCGTGGTGCCCTATGACGCGCGACTGACCGCCGAAAATGCCGCCGCGCTCATCGCCGATTACGATTTGGTGGCCGACGGCTCGGATAATTTCGACACCCGCTACCTGTTGAACGACGCCTGTTATCTGCTCGAGAAGCCGCTGGTCAGCGCCGCTCTGCTGCGTTTCGAGGGCCAGTTGTTCACATTTCGGCGCGACGATAGCGTTCCAACGGCGTGTTATCGCTGTCTGTTCGCCGAACCGCCGCCCGACGACCTGGTGCCCCGCTGCGACGAAGCGGGCATTCTGGGAGCGTTAGCGGGCGTTATGGGCTCGTTGCAGGCGACCGAGGTTTTGAAGGAACTGCTCGGTCTGGGCGACAGTCTGGCCGGGCGCATGCTGATCTACGACGCTTTGGGGCCGGCGTTTCACACCATCAAGATCCCGCACGATCCCAACTGTGCGCTGTGCGGCGACACGCCGACGATTAAGGCGATTGGTTGATAATTTAGACCTCTCTTTGGGAAGAGGGGCTTTCTAATACATCGTCTCGAGCACCCGGTCGGGCGGCGTGTGGCCGTCGACGAAGGCCTTGATATTGATGGCGACTTTCTCG
>JBFKGW010000316.1:0-4145 GCA_041633145.1 Alphaproteobacteria bacterium | reverse complement strand
GCAGGATTTCGCGGACCTTATGCAGGAAGGCCGCGGAATAGGCGCCGTCGATCGCCCGGTGGTCGAACGATTGCGCGACCACGCCAACCGGGCGAATCGCGATAGCGTCGCTGCCGTCGACATCGATGACAACTGGTTTCTTGGAAACGCCGTCCATCGACAGGATCGCTACCTGCGGCTGATTGATTACCGGCGCGGTGATCATGGTGCCGAAGGTGCCCGAGTTCGAGATCGTATAGGTGCCCTCGCTCATGTCGTCGGGCGTAAGCTTTTTGTTGCGCGCCTTGTCCGACAGTTCACGGATTTCTTTGGCCAGCTCGGCGATCGACTTGGCGCCGGCATCTTTGACCACGGGCACCATGAGGCCTTCGAAGTTGAGGTCGACAGCGATGCCGAGGTTGATCCGATCGAACATCACCAGGCTCTCGCCCTCGACATGGGCGTTGATGCGCGGGAACTCGGCGATCGCCTCGCACACCGCCTTGGCAATGAACGGCAGGTAGGTCAGCGAGAACCCGTATTGCTGCTTCCACACCTCGCGCAGTGCCGAGCGGGCGCGTTCGACGGCGTGAAAATCGACCTCGACGGCCTGCAGAACATGCGGGCTGGTGGCCTTCGAGCGCACCATGTGCTCCGCCGTCAGCTTGCGGATATTGTCGAACGGCACCACGGTGCGGCCATCTTTGGATACCGACGCGGCCGGCCGGACTTGCGCGCTGTCGAGATAGGCCAGAACATCCTGGCGCTTGACGCGGCCATCGCGGCCGGTGCCGCTAATCGCCTCAGGCGAGATATTGTGCTCGGTAAGCAGCCGGCGCACCACCGGCGATAGGGGAACGCCCCGCGAATCGCGTCGGCCGACCGGGCCGCTCGGCGCGGCCGCGGCAACCGCGGGCGCTGCGCCGCGGTGCGCCAAAAAGGCTTTGACGTCGTCGCCAGTGAGGCGCCCGTCGCGGCCGGTCCCGGTAATTTCTTCCGGCGCCAGATCGTTTTCGGCGAGTAGGCGCCGCACCAACGGCGACAGCGGCCTGTCACGCGAATCGCGGGTGCCGATCTTGCGCTTGGACGCAGCAGCGGGCGGCGGCGCTTCGGCTACCATCGGTGTCGTATCTGCCACTGCCGCCGCAGGGGCCACCGCGGCGGTTTTGCCATCGGCAATCACGGCCACGGTCGCGCCGACGGCGACGGTCGCGCCCTCGCCGACGCGAATTTCGACCAGTTCGCCACTGGTCGGTGCGGGGATCTCCATTTCGACCTTGTCGGTCGAAATATCGAACAAATTCTCGCCCGCCTTGACCTGGTCGCCCACTTTCTTGTGCCAGACCGAGACCGTGCCTTCGTCTACGGTCTCGCCCAGCTGGGGCATGATTACGTCCATCGGTCTTCCTCGATGCGCGGCCCTTCCGCGCCTTTCGCGTCCAGGGTTAATCGATGCCCTTGCGGACTTCCTCGTAGATACGGTCGGCCGAGGGGATCATCAGATCCTCCAGCTCGTCAGCCGACGCCAGCGGTATGTGCGGTGTGGTGATGCGGATGATCGGCCCGTCGAGGTCGTAGAACATCTCCTCGGCGACGATCGACGAAATCTCGGCGCCCCAGCCACACAGCCGCGGATTCTCCTCGACTGTTACCATTCGGCTGGTCTTGGCGACATCGGCCAGGATGGTCTGAGTATCCAGCGGCACCAGCGAGCGCACATCGATGACGCTGGCCGAGATGCCGTCGGCTTCGAGCCGTTCGGCTGCTTCGAGCGCGCGCGGCACCATCAGCGCCAGGGCGACGATGGTGACGTCGCTGCCCTCGCGCAGCACCTTGGCTTTGCCGAGCTCTTCGACGTGTTCGCCATCGGGAACCTCGCCCGACGTCGCGTAAAGCGATTTTTGCTCGAAGAACAACACCGGATCGTTGTCGCGTACCGCCGCGGCGAGCAGGCCTTTGACATCGGCCGGGGTCGACGGCGCCACCACTTTGATGCCAGGAACCGCCATCGCCCAGTTCTCCACCGACTGGGAATGCTGGGCGCCGAACCGCGAACCGCCGCCATTGGCGGTGCGCACCACCAGCGGCAAGGCGACTTGGCCGTCGGTCATGTAGCGCGATTTGGCCATTTGATTGGCGACGATGTCCCAGCACACGGCGAGAAAATCGGAGAACATGATCTCGGCGATCGGCCGCAAGCCGGTCATCGCCGCGCCCATGGCGGCGCCGAGGATCGCCTGTTCCGAAATCGGCGTGTCGCGCACCCGCACCGGCCCAAACTCGTCGAGCAGCCCGACCGTGGTTTTGAACACGCCGCCGGCCGCGGCGACGTCCTCGCCCAGGAAGACGACGTGTTCGTCGCGCCGCATTTCCTGCGCGATGCCGGCAGCGACCGCTTCGCGATAGGTTAGTTCCGCCATGCCGAGCCTCCATCCGCCCATACTTGGGTTGCGATCACTTCCGGCGACGGTGCCGGCGAAGACCGCGCCGCATCGGTCGCCTCATCGAGTCGCCGGAGTACGTCTTCCTCGACCGCCACAACCTCGGCTTCGGCGATGCCGAATTCGAGCAGGCGCCCGCGGTACAGCGGGATCGGATCGCGCTTGAGCCATTCCTCGAGCTCGCCGTCGGGCCGATAGGTCGCTGGATCGGCGCGCGAGTGACCGCTATGGCGGTAGGTCTTGGCCTCGATTAGCGAGGGACCGTCACCGGCGCGCGCCTTGGCGTAGGCTCTCTGGGCGACGCGGTAGACCTCATCGGCGTCGTTGCCGTCGACGATGATCGAGTCCAGGCCGTACGCCGCGGCACGATCAGCCGCCGGATGTTCGACCGCGGTCACTTCGCTGATCGGCGTGTATTCCATGTAAAGGTTGTTCTCACACACGAACACCACCGGCAGTTTCCAAACCTGCGCCATGTTCAGCGCTTCGTGGAAGGCGCCGATATTGGTGGTGCCGTCGCCGAAGAAACAGACCGCGACCTGGTCGCTGCCGCGGTACTGGGCCGACCACGCCGCGCCAACGGCGATCGGCAAATGGGCGCCGATGATCGCGTAGGATCCCATCGCCCCGTGTTCGACGCTGGTCAGGTGCATCGAGCCGCCCTTGCCGTGCAGCAGGCCGCATTCGCGGCCCATCAGCTCACCCAGAACACCGGTCATCGAAGCGCCGCGCGCTAGCGTGTGGTTATGGCCACGATAGGTACAGAAGGTGTAGTCGTCGGGCTGCATGGCGCCGGCGAAGCCGGACGCAATGGCCTCCTGGCCCAGCCCCAGATGGCTGGTGCCCTTGATCAGGTTCTGGAAGAACAGATCGTTGGCCCGCTGTTCGAGATGGCGGCACTCGAGCTGCAGCCGCCATAACTCCATGCGCTTGGCCTCGCCGATATCGTCATTGGCCAGATCGCGTACCGGCGCTTTCTTTGTCGCTCGCTTCGCCAAGGCGTCCTCCCTCCACTCAGTTATCTACCAATCTCGCCGGAGCTGACCGGCGAGCCTTTTTGCCTACTCGTGGAATCTACCGAAGCTGGTAGGTGGTCTGCTCGCCGCCGCCGTCAATAGCGATGGCTGATCGGCAACTCTTCGGCCGGGTAGAGCGTAATCACCCGGCATCCCTTATCGGTGACGATGACTTCTTCTTCGATGCGCGCCGCCGACATGCCGTCGGTCGCCGGGCAATAGGTCTCGAGCGCGAACACCATGCCGGTCTTGATCTCGAGCGGGTGGTCGAACGACACCAGGCGGCTGATCACCGGGCGCTCGTGCAGGTTCAAGCCCAGCCCGTGGCCGAATTGCAGGCCGAACGCCTCCATCTCGTTGGCGAAGCCGAAATCCTCGGCCTTCGGCCAGACGGCGGCAATCTGATCGGTCGTGGTACCCGGCTTGACCAGCTCGATCGCCGCGTCGATCCATTCGCGCGCCTTCTTGTAGGCGTCTTCCTGCGCCGGCGTGGCGCGGCCGATCGCAAAGGTGCGGTAATAACAGGTGCGGTAGCCGTTATACGACATGATGATGTCGAAAAACGCCTGGTCGCCCGGCCGGAAGATGCGGTCGGTGAAATTATGGGGATGCGGCGAGCAGCGCTCGCCGGAGATGGCGTTGATCGCCTCGACGTCGTCGGATCCCAGTTCGTAGAGCTTCTTGTTGGCCAGCGCGACGATATCGTTCT
>JBFKGW010000315.1:0-4154 GCA_041633145.1 Alphaproteobacteria bacterium | reverse complement strand
CACCGCAAGACAAGGAACTAGGGAACCAGGCGGTATCCGCCCGGTTCGGTAACCAGGATCGCCGCGTTCGAAGGATCGGCTTCGATTTTCTGCCGCAGGCGATAGACGTGGGTTTCCAGCGTGTGCGTGGTGACCCCGGCGTTGTAGCCCCAGACCTCGCCCAACAAGGTGTCGCGGCTGACCACTTTGTCGCCGGCGCGATAGAGGTATTTCAGGATCGCCGTTTCCTTTTCGGTCAGACGCACCTTTTGCTCGTCGGCGTCGACCAGCAGCTTGTGCGCCGGCTGGAAGGTGTAGGGACCGATGGCGAACACCGCATCTTCGCTCTGCTCGTGTTGGCGCAGTTGCGCGCGCAGACGCGCTAGGAGCACGTTCAGGCGGAATGGCTTGGTGACATAGTCATTGGCGCCAGCATCGAGACCCAAAATTTGGTCCGCATCGGTGTCTTGGCCGGTCAGCATGATGATGGGCGACTTAACGCCGTTGCGCCGCATCAGCCGGCAGACCTCGCGACCGTCCATATCGGGCAGGCCGACATCGAGCAGTACAGCATCGAAATACTCGCTCTTGGCAGTCTCCAGCGCTTCCGCCGCTGTGGCCGCTTCGGCGGTCAGAAACTCCTCATGCAGGCGCAACTGCTCCGACAGGGAATCGCGCAATCCGTCATCGTCGTCCACAAGCAGTATCTTTTTTCCGGTTGTCATCAATGCACACTCCGGGCCGTTATTATGCGTTGTAAATCAAAAGTTTAACTGGACACTTCCACGCCGCGCCAAAACGCGACGTGGTCACGGATGTTTTCCGCAGCCGGTTTCGGATCGGGATAGTACCACGCAGCGTCTGGATTCTCCTCGCCATCGACCGTGATCGAGTAGTACTTCGCCACACCCTTCCACGGACAGGTTGTCTGGTGGTCGCTTTGCTTGAAATATTCACGCCGCAGCGCGTTTTCGGGGAAATAGATATTTCCCTCGACCACCTCGAAAGTGTCGCTTTCAGCCAGTACCGTACCGTTCCAGACAGCTTTTGCCATTGCGGCGCCCCCGCCTTTATGTAATGCCCATCAAATGGCGCTGTTAACCCCAGAAAACAAGGGGTTATGGGCTTCTTCAGGGAGATCAAATGCGTTCACGTTCAAGCGAGCGGGCGTACCCCGGTTAGTCAAAAGTTTCTCGACAGTGCCGCGGCCCAGCGGTCGATCTTGTACACTAAACTGCATATATAATTATGTAATTTAGGCTTCTCGGCAGGTACGCTTCAGTATATGGCGTCTGACATGGGCGAAGACATTCTGGCCAAACAAGGGAGGCAGCGCGCGCTGCCGTTAGCGGCGACGTTGCAGTCGGTCGAACGCGCGATCGCCGATTTGCGCCGCGGCGCGATCGTCGTCGTGGCCGGCAAGGGACACGCGTTGATGCTGCAGGCTGCCGAAGGTGTGACGCGCGAAGCGCTGGCGCGCCTGACCGCCCTCTCGAAGGGAACGCCGTCTTTGCTGCTGACCGCCCGACGCGCCTTGATTTTGGGTTTAACCGACAACGTTAAGGGCGCCGTACGGATAACGCTAAGCGGCGACATCACGGCGGAAACTGTGCGCATGATGGCCGATCCGGCCGGTCCACAACCGCAACAGCAGCCGTCGGCGCTGGCGATCGCCCAGATCGATCCGGATACCAATCCCGGCGCGGCCGAAATCGGCGCGATCGAGATCGCCAAACTCGCCCGCTTGCTGCCAGCCGTGGTGGTCGCGGCGGTACCGGCGGAACGATTGAGCTATCTGCCCGCCTGGGCAGAAAGCGAATCGTTGCTGGTCGTCGAGCTCGAGCGGATCCACCAATACCGGGACACCGAGGCGCGCACGCTTCAGCGCGTCGGCGAGGCGAAAGTTCCGCTCGCCGAGGCCGAGCAAAGCCAAGTCATCGCCTTCCGCCCGCCCGACGGCGGTCGCGAACATCTCGCCATCGTCATTGGCGCGCTCGAACCCGCGGCTCCGGTTCTGGTGCGCATTCACTCGGAGTGCTTTACCGGAGATTTGCTGGGCAGCTTGCGTTGCGATTGTGGTGATCAATTGCGTGGCGCCATTACAGCCATCAACGAAGCGGGCAGCGGCGTGCTGTTGTACATGGCGCAAGAGGGCCGCGGGATTGGCCTGGTCAACAAATTGCGGGCCTATGAGCTGCAAGACCAAGGATTCGATACCATCGATGCCAACGAACAGCTGGGCTTCGATCCCGATGAGAGAATTTATCATCCGGCGGCGGAAATGCTGAAACAGTTGGGTGTGGGCAAGGTAAGGCTGATGACCAACAACCCGCGCAAAGTCGCCGCACTGGCGGAACGCGGCATCGATGTCGTCGAGCGCGTGCCACACGCGTTTCCGCCAAACCCGCATAGCGAACGCTACTTGTCGACCAAACAAAGCCGCGGCGGGCACATTCTGTAGCGCCGGCAACCGGCAATTTCTGCCGGTCTCGGCGCATGAACATTTTTATTAGCGCACCGCATGCCCTGAAACCGGCGGAATCCAAGGGATTTTGCAGTTCTGGTGTTTGGCATTGCGTTTGCACCAACTCCGGTGACCAGCAAAAGGGGGTTGGCTGCCGTGTCTTCGGTTGAAAGTGCAGGATATTTTGTGCCGGGCTACCACGAGGCGATGCCCGAAACGAAAGCCGTCTCGTTGGGCGACGACAGTTCCGATTTCTTCGACACGCTTCTCGATATTGTCAATCCGCTGCAACACCTGCCTGGGGTCTCGACCGTCTACCGGGCTATTACGGGCGATGAAATTTCGACGCCCGCCCGGCTGCTCGGCGGGGCATTATTTGGCGGCCCCCTCGGATTCGCTTCGGCCGCCGCCAACATGGCGCTCGAACAAGCGACCGGCGACGACTTGGCCGGGCTTGCCTTGGCGTTCATCGACGAGATCGATGGTTCGCTTGATTTGGCCAGCGCGTTACCCCCATTGGCCGAAGATGGCGCACCAGAACCGGAGAGCGTGATTAACGTCGCAGCGGCTGATGGTCCTGTAGATATTATCTGGAACGGTCCCCGGGTGCTCCCCTCACTGGCCCGTTCGGGGGCAGTCCAGGTCGGCGCGGCGGGTGATGTGGTGCTCGATGGCTCGGACGGCCGGCCCACTGGCGGCGACATTGCTGGCGTTGCACACCAGCTCGGGTCCGTCACACCGCCGAGCGCGCAACCAACGACGCCACCGGTGCGGCCCGCCTGGCTGGAAGCGGCGATCGCTGACGCGCAGCTGGTTCACGACGCCACGCAGCTGGGCGACGCCGCGCAACAAATCGATGCTCAGCCCTGGATCACCGATGCGATGCTGGAGGCGTTGGGTAAGTACGAAACTTTGGCACGCGAGCGCGAGCGCCGTTAGGCGGATTGCCGATACCCAGCGGCCGGCGCGATCGCCCGCTATAATCCAGCCATGTTTATGCGTTTACACGCTTCATGCTGACCGTCCTTCCCACCGAACGCAGCCGCGGCATCCTGCAATTTGAGGGCCGCGACCACATCTGTGCTTTGGGCCGCAGCGGCGTTCGGGCGGCGAAACGCGAGGGCGACGGCGCGACGCCGGCCGGAACGTTTGCCTTGCGGCGCGTGTTTTACCGCGCCGACCGGCTGGCTGAGCCGGCGAGCGGCCTGCCGGTAACCGCACTAACCGCCGATGACGGCTGGTGCGACGACCCGGCACAGCGCGACTACAACCGGCTGATCAAACTTCCGTTCGCGGCCTCGCACGAAGAGCTGTGGCGCGACGACAATCTGTACGATGTGATCGTCGTGGTCGGCCACAATGACGATCCGCCGCAGCCCGGGCTGGGCAGCGCTATCTTCATCCACTGCGCGACCGCAGATTTCGCGCCGACCGAGGGGTGCGTCGCGCTGGATCGGCAAGCGCTGATCGCGCTATTGCCGCGGTTCACACCCGATACAGTATTGCGGGTGATTGAAGCAAAGTCTTGATTCAGGAGATCGGATCGACGGCGCCGGGCGCGTGCCGCCAGCGAGACCGTCCCGCTTCGTCATGGTCGGGCTTGACCCGAGCATCCAGGGTTATGCCGGGCTCAGACCTTTGCGCGTCCCCGGTAAACACCGTGCGGCGGAGAAATGGATACTCGCGTCGGTGCGCGAGTATGACGGTTTAT
>JBFKGW010000314.1:0-4156 GCA_041633145.1 Alphaproteobacteria bacterium | reverse complement strand
GCAACTATAGGGATGTGCGTTTACGCACAATGCGTCGCTTTTCGCCTGCCGCGGAAGGGCGAACGAATTTTTAGGAAACGTGGATAAGATTCGCGTAATTCAGCGCTATCGCCCATCGTTTTATTGAACAGCAGGAGTCCGTTGCGCCGAAGGTTAAGGACGCGACAGCCACCATGAGCACCTCGGAGGCACTGACACTCTTACGGAATTAAAAACGCCGGCGCGGCGGCCGGCGGCGGGAAATGGTAGCGGAGGAGGGACTCGAACCCCCGACACGAGGATTATGATTCCCCTGCTCTAACCAGCTGAGCTACTCCGCCACGTGTCTTGAGCGACCGGGATATAGTCAGGCCCCATATGGGGTGTCAAGCGGCGGCGTGCCAGACCCCACCTGCGGCGCGCCCGATCAGCGCTCGGTCAGCCGCACGCCGTCGACGATGCGGTCGCTGGGGTGGAGGACCACCCGCTCGCCCCCGCTGAGGCCGCCGGTGATCTCGGCTTCGATGCCGTTGTTGTGGCCGGGTTCGATGCGGCGGCGGCGGGCACGGCCGTCCTGCTCGACAAACACCGCCCATTCGGCGCCATCGCGGAACATCGCCGTCAACGGTACCTTCAAGACGTCCTCGCCGCGCCACAGTACGACGCGCGCCTCGACCCGGTAGCCGTGGCCGAGGCGGCGCCATTGCTCGCGCGGATCGGTGATGTCGATGATGACGTTGACCCTTTGCTCTTCGATGCCGAGTGCCGACACCTTGGTAAACCCGAAGGGCTCGATCCGGCGCACCACGCCGGCCAGGGGCAACGGGCCGCCCCATTCGTCGATGATCACCTGATGGCCGGGCTCGACCCGCACCGCGTCGGACGACAGCAGGTCGGCGACAATCTCCAGCGATTGCGGATCGCCAATTTCGACCAGCGGTTCGCCGGCTTCGACGACCACCTCGCTTTCGCGCAGCAGGCGCAATATTTGCCCGCTAACCGGCGCGAAAATAGAGATGCACTCGCACTCACCCGGTGTATCCCGCCGTTCGGTCGGCGAGACCAGACGCGCCCTCGTCTCGGCCAACTCGAACTGGCGCATATTGACCGCCGCCTGCGCCGTGGTAACAGCCGCCGAGCGGGTTTTGAACAAGCGCCGGGCATCGTCGAGGGTACGCCGGGAAATGATATCGCGGTCGCTCAACTCCTCGGCCCGATCCAGTTCGCTTTCGGCGAATTCGAGCTCGGCGATGGCTTCGACGAGTTCCGCTTTGGCCAAGGCGAGGCCGGACTCCGCCGCCTGGACCGCCGCCTGCGCCTGGGCTTCGCTGCGCAGATCGAGGAACGCCGGATCCGCGGGCTCGATCTGTGCGACCAGAGTTTCGTTGGCGATCACCCGGTCGCCGACCTCGGCCTCGATGCGCCGCAAGCGACCGGCGACCGGCGCGGAGAGCACGAACACATCGCGCACCCGCGTCTCCGCCTCCTCGTCGACGGTGACGATGAGCGAGCCTTTGGCAACCTCGGCAAAGTCGACCGGCACCGGCTGCGGCCGGAAGGCGTAGACCAGGCTCGCCACGACGGCGAGGACCAAGACACCCCAGAGCGCAAAACGCCGCCGTTTCATCGCCCTGCCCTCCTCATTCCCGCGTCTTGAGCACGGCGATCAGATCGAGCTGGTCCAAGCGCCGGCGCACCACGGCAGCGGAAAAAATCGCCGCGACGAGGCCGATCACCACGGCCATGCCGAAGGTCGAGGCCTCGACGATCAGCGGCACCCGGTAGAGCTCGTTGCCGAAGCCGGTGGTGATGAACCAGGCCAAGCCATAGCCGGCGAGGCAACCGAGCGGCAGGCCGACGAAGATCAACAGCGCCGCCTCGCCGATCAGGATGTAAGAGATTTCCGCCCGGCTGAACCCAAGTACCCTGAGCGTCGCGAACTCACGGCCGCGCTCGGACAGGCCGATGCGCATGCTGTTGTAAACAACCCCGAACGCCAGCGTGCAGGCGAAAACGACAAAAAAGGAAACGAAAATCAGCAGAGTCTCGCCCATCGTCTCGTGGAAGGTATCGACCGCCGCGCGCTTTTGCGTCACCGCTGCGACGTCGGGCAGATCCTTGAGCTCGGCGAACAGCGTGGGCTCGGCGGTCCGGTCGACCAGCAGGTGGACGTATTCGACGTGCGGGCCCTCTTTGAGCGCGCGGTTGAGCGCCGCCAAGTTCATATAAGCCGGCGTGCCGATATAGGTCTCGAACAGGTCGACGACCGGCAGTTGCAACGTCGGCCGCCGTCCCTCCAGGACCTGGACCTCGACCAAATCGCCACGGCCGACGCCCAGTTTCTCAGCCAGAATGGTCGACAGCACCAGCCCGTTCGGCGGCACCCGCAGCGCCCCGAGCGTTGTATCGTGCACCAGGCCCAAGTTGGGCTCGGAGACGACGCCCTGGATGGCGCCCCGGTGGGTGCGTACGCCGACGCGGAATTTGGCGGTAACCGCCCGTCCCGGTTCGACCGCCAAGACGCCCGGCATGCGTTCGAATTCGGCGACAACCTCGCGCGATTGCGCTTCGACCAGCCCGACGGTCACATCCTGGCGCTGCGCTTCGTGGAAATAGATCTCGACGATGCGGTCGATTGAATCGAGCCATTGCATCGAGGTGACCAGCACCGCCAGCGACAACGCGACACCGGCCGAGGTCAACAGCGAGCGCACCCGCCAGCGCAGGATTTGGCGCACGATGATGCGGGTCGGCTGATCGAGGCGGCGGGCGAGCCACGCCCAACTCAGCCGGGTCTTGCTGTAAAGCGGCGGCGCCGGCGGGCGCATCGCTTCGGCCGGCGGCAGGATGACGGCGCGCCGCACCGCGCTGAGGGTGCCTACCAAGGCGGCGGCAAGGCTGATCAGGCCGGCCAAGGCAAACACCGACGGGCTGGGCCGGAAGTACAGGAAGGGAAAGCGGTAGAACTCGGCATAGATCTCCGTGTTGAAGCGGCCCAGCCAGGCGCCCGCGGCAAAGCCGATCAGAATGCCCACGCCAGCCATCACGATCACCATCTTGGTGTAGTGCCAACCGACTTCGATGCTGCTGTAGCCAAACGCTTTCATTAGGCCGATTTCGCTGCGCTCGATGGCGATCAGGCGGGCAATTACGATGTTCGATAAAAAGGCGGCGACAGCGAGAAAGATCGACGGCAGGATGCGGGCAATCGAGCGCAGCTGCTCGAGCTCGTTCATCAGAAACCAATTCGAGATCTGATCGGCTCGGGCGTAGGCGCCAATGCCGCCATAACGGTCGAGCAGCGTATCGAGTCGGTCGATCACGTCGTCGGGGTTGGCGCCGCGCAACAGCGTCAGCGAGACATCATTGAAGGCGCCGTCCAGGTCGAAGGCGGCTTCGAGCGCATCGCGGCCCATCCACAGAACGCCGAAGCGGTCGTCATCGGGCATCAGCTGTCCGGGACCGATGGCGTAGACGTGTTCGGGCGACAGCGCAATCCCGACGATATCAAGCGTCCGCTTCTTGCCGTTTATGAGGGCCTTCAGCTGATCGCCCGGCTCCAGGCCGTGTGCCTCGGCAAACGGCTCGCTTAAGACGACTTCGTCCGGCCGACCCGGCGCGACCAGTCGGCCAGTGCGCAACGCCAGCCGGTTAAGCACCGATTGCCCGCGCTCGGGGATCGACACCAGCTGCCCCGTCACTGGCTGTTCAAAGCCGGCGATATCCAGCGTGGCGAATTTGACGATCCGCGTCTCGGTGTTCTGCACGCCGGGGATTTCGGCGATGCGTTCTTTTAGTTTCGCTGGCGCCCGCTCGACGCCAGCGAACACATCGGCGAAGCGATAGCGCTCGTAGTAGGCCGTCGCGGTGGTATCGAGTGCCTCGATCGAGCTGAACGACATGATCAGGACGGCAACGCCCGAGGCGATCACCAAGGCGATCGCAAGCACCTGGCCGCGCAGACGCCACAGATCGCGGAGCAGTTTACGGTCGAGCGCGCTCATCGCCGCTACCACGAAAGCTCGTGCGCCGGTCGGCGGCTGGCGTTGGTCACGGTGTCGACGATCCTGCCGTCGCCGAAACACAGCACCCGGTCCGCCATATCACCGATTCCCGTATTGTGGGTGATCAGCGCCGTGGTCGTGCCGAGTTCGCGGTTGACCTGCTCGATCGCCTC
>JBFKGW010000313.1:0-4160 GCA_041633145.1 Alphaproteobacteria bacterium | reverse complement strand
TCATCCGCCGTAATCGCGAGTGGAACGACGACGCGGCGCGCCAGCAACTGCTCAAGATATTTGAAGCCCTGGGGCCGACCGATCCGGTAACGGTGTCAGGGCGCCGCAAACTTTCGTCGATCCTGTTTTCATGAGCGACCAACCGTTCGATCTTCAGTTCGAGGAGTTGCCAGGCGAATTGCCGTTGTTTCCGTTGAACGGCGTCTTATTGCTGCCGCGTGGCCGGTTGCCGCTGAATGTTTTCGAGCCGCGCTATTTGAATATGGTCGAGCACGCCCTGGGCCACCAGCGCCTGATCGGCATCATCCAGCCGATGGTCGACGGCCAAGCGGGCTTGAGCGCGCCCGACGGCACGGCGCTTTACAACGTCGGCTGTGCCGGGCGCATCACCAGTTTCCAGGAGACCACCGGCGGTCAGATCCAGCTCACGCTGCGTGGCGTGAGCCGGTTCAATGTCATCGATGAATTACCCCTCATGAACGGCTTTCGCCGGGCACACGCGGATTTCGGCCCCTTCCAGAACGACCTGTCGTCGGAGGCTGGAGTCGCGATCGAGCGACAGCGCCTGCTGTCCGATTTGCGCGCCTATTTCGAGTTGGAAAACATCGAAGCCGACTGGGACACGATCAAGCAAACGCCCGACGACCGGCTGGTCACCACCTTGGCGATGGTGTGCCCGTTCGAGCCGCATGAAAAACAGGCGCTGCTGGAATCCACCGATCTCGCCCATCGCTGTAAACTCATCATCGGCCTGATCGAGGCCACATTGCGCCGTGACGACGACGGCGGCGCAGCGGCGATGAACTGACGCCGGGTGCTGTCGGAAAAGGAGCCAGAGCATGGCAACAGAATCGCGAACCGCGGTCGATTCAAAATTGTTGGAGATTCTTGTCTGCCCGCTGACCAAAGGGCCGCTGCGCTACGACGAAGCGAACCAGGAACTGGTCAGTGAGAAGGCCGGGTTGGCCTATCCTATCCGTGATGGCATTCCGATTATGCTGGTCGACGAGGCACGCGAGCTGAATCCGGATGAGCCATCGCCGGCCTCTCGGTAAATGGATAGGGACAGCGCCGACGCCGCGCCGTGGCCGCTGGAAATTCGCTACAACACGGCCAGCAAGAGCCTGGCCATCGACTTCGATAACGGCATCACCTTCACCTATCCCGCCGAGCTGCTGCGTGTCGAAAGCCCGTCGGCTGAGGTCAAGGGCCACGGCGTTGGCGAAAAACGGATCGTCGCCGGGCGTTGCCAGGTCGGCATCATGAAAATCGAGCCGGTCGGCAACTACGCGGTGCGGTTGCACTTCGACGACTTGCACGATACCGGCCTTTATAGCTGGCGTTATCTTTACGAGCTGGGCGAGCGCCAGGACGAGATCTGGCAGACCTACTTGGCGGAACTCGAGGCGCGCGACCTCTCGCGCGATCCCTAGACTCTAATGCGCAATGAGTTAAAGTCGGATGGCAATCGCTGAAGCTGGCTGCGGCGGTCGCTCCGCCAACGCCCCAACACCAACCGTCATACTCGCGCTCCGACGCGAGTATCCATCCCGCCGCCGCACGGTGATTGCCAGGGACGCGCGCCAGGGTCCGCGCCCGGCCCGGCCATGGATGCTCGGGTCAAGCCCGAGCATGACGGTTGGGGCGCCACTGAACTTAGTCGATGACTTTGATGGTCGGGCAGCTACAACGCCTCGCCGCGCACCAAGCGCGGCAAGTCGCCCACTGTCCCCATGGCGTGCTGCATGAAATTGCGCCGCAGCGGCGGGATCCGGTTGACCGCCCCCAGACCGATATCGCGGACGAGCCGCACCGGCGGAATGTCATTCGAGAACAAGCGGTTCATCACATCGGTCACCACCGCCAGCACTAGATTGTCGAAACGCCGCCAGCGCTCGTAGTCGGCGAGGATGTCGGGCATGCCGATGTCGCGGCCGAGCCGGCGCGCGTCGATCACCACCTCGGCCAAGGCGGCGATATCGCGGATCCCCATATTCAGTCCCTGGCCGGCGATCGGATGGATGGCATGCGCCGCGTCGCCGACCAGAGCGAGGCGTTGGCCGATATAGGTCTGCGCGTGCGACAGGCCCAGCGGGTGCGACCAGCGCGGTCCCGCCATCGCGAGCGCGCCCAAGATGTCGCCGAACCGCAGCTCGAGCTCGGCGATGAAGTCGGCCTCGTCGAGCGCCATCATCGCCGCCGCCACATCTTCGTGGTCGGTCCACACGATCGCCGACCGGTGGCGGCCGTCGACGTCGTTCATCGGCAATATCGCGAAGGGCCCGCCAGGCAAAAACCGTTCGTGGGCGATATGGTTATGGGGCAACTGGTGGAACACCGCGCAGACGATGCTGGTCTGGTGGTAGCGCCAGCGGGTGACGCCGATGCCAGCGGCTTCGCGAATGCCCGAATTGCGGCCATCGCAGGCGAGCAGCAACCGCGCCCTAATCTGCCGCCCATCGGCCAATTCCGCGGTCACGCCGTCGGACGTGCGGGTCAGCTCGATGATTTCCATCGGCGCCAGCAACTGCAGTGAATCGAGCGTGCCGACATGATCGAATAGGGCCAGCCGCAGGTGGCGGTTTTCGATGATGTGACCGAGCGGCGCGTCGCCGACTTCGCGGTGGTCGTAATGGAGAAACAACAACGAGTCGCCGTCGCTGACCCGAATATCGTCGATCGCGCAAGCGTTCGGCGCCAGCGCCTCCCACAGTCCAATCCCCTGTAAGACGCGCGCGCTGCCGTGGGCGATCGCCGTCGCCCGGCCGTCGAATTCGGGCGCCACGGTCGTTGCCGGGTCGGTGCGGTCGACCACGGCCACCGGCAAGCCGACACCGGCGAGCGCGCTGCCCAGCGTCAAGCCGACCAGGCCGCCACCGACGATCAGGGCTTCGACATCGATGGGGCTGCGTTTGGCGCGGGATTTAGCCATGTCGGCAACATGGCAACATCGCCGCGGGGTGTCCACGCCCCCAATTGTCGCAACAGCAATGCTTTCACTGCCCAAAAAATGGGCAAATCCGATGAATTGCTTAAAAGACGGTCAAATCGCGGCCGTCCGGGAACACTAAAAACTCAGACATCTATTATTTTTCAATTACTTAGCTCGCAGCAGCCAAACCGGCACGGATCTTGAAATGCCCCGTTTAAATCGCCGGTTCGAAAGATCGGCGGTACCCGATAACGAGCTCAATAAAGGGGGCCTCAATGAAGATGGTGATGGCGATCATCAAGCCATTCAAGCTCGACGAGGTGCGCGACGCTCTGACCGAACTTGGCGTTCAGGGTCTGACCGCAACCGAAGTCAAAGGGTTTGGCCGGCAAAAGGGTCAAACGGAAATCTATCGTGGCGCCGAATATTCGGTGAGCTATTTGCCGAAAGTGAAAGTGGAAGTCGTGGTCGACGACCCCTTGAGCGATCAGGTGGTCGAAGCGATCGGCAAGGCCGCCAACACCGGCCGCATCGGCGACGGAAAAATTTTCGTCCTCGACGTCGCAAGCGCCATGCGCATCCGCACCGGCGAGACCGGCGTCGAAGCGCTCTAGATCATAAGGAGAGGATCATTATGAAAGTATTCCAGCGCCTGAGCGCTCTGCAGCGGATGTCGATCGCCGGGTTCGGCGCGGCAACGGTCGCACTCTTTCTCGCCGGTCCGGCCCAGGCCGCCGTGACCGACGAAACCGCGTATGTTCTAAACACATTTTCGTTTCTGATGACCGGCGCCTTGGTGATGTGGATGGCCGCCGGCTTTGCCATGTTGGAAGCCGGGCTGGTGCGCAGCAAGAACACCGCGACGATCTGCTTGAAGAATATCGCGCTCTATTCGTTAGCCGGCATCATGTACTACCTGATCGGCTATGAGTTGATGTACACCGACGTGGATGGCGGCTTCATTGGTACGTTTTCGCCGCTCTACAACCCCAGCGATGCCGAATTGGCGTTGCTCGGCGCCGAGGAAGCGACCGACGAGATGGTCGCCGCCGTGGTCGACAACAGCTACTCGGTCGCCTCGGACTGGTTCTTCCAGATGGTGTTCGTCGCGACGGCTGCCTCGATCGTGTCCGGCACCCTCGCCGAGCGCATCAAGCTCTGGCCGTTCATGATCTTCGTGCTGGTGTTGACGGCGATTATCTATCCGATCCAGGGCTCGTGGACCTGG
>JBFKGW010000312.1:0-4163 GCA_041633145.1 Alphaproteobacteria bacterium | reverse complement strand
CTGGGGCCCGACTTCCACCTCGATTTGGTCCGCGCCGGGGCTTCGGTCTACGGCCTCAATGTGTTAAATCAAAATTCGAGCAAAATGCGACAAGTTATTCATTTATATGCTAAAATGTTGCAAGTTCGTGATGTCGAAAAAGCATCGACCGTGGGCTACGGTGCGGCGCACCGGGTCCGCCGGCCAAGTCGCATCGCCACCGTGGCGACCGGTTACGCCGATGGTTATCTGCGCGCTGCCGGGCGGTTGAGCGAGCAAGACAATCGCCCGGCCGCCCGCGCCTTCGTCGACGGCGCGGCGGCGCCGGTGGTCGGCATGGTATCGATGGATCTATTGACCATCGACGTCAGCGACCTGCCAACGGCGGCAGCGCAACCGGGCGGATTCGTGGAGCTCATCGGCGATCATTTTTCTGCCGATGACCTGGCTGACGTGGCCGGAACAATCGGGTACGAAGTACTGACCCGCCTGGGCCACCGGCATCATCGCGTGTACCGCAGCAAAGATACTGACTAATGGGGATACTTCGATCACTGGGCCGATCGGTCATCGCTTTTTTCTCGGTGACCGGCCGGATTGGTATTTTCACCAGCAATGGTGTGTACCATAGCCTTCGCCCGCCATATTTCCCGCGGCTGGTGGTGCAGCAGATGATCGAGATCGGCTTCTACTCCCTGCCGGTGGTCGGCCTGACGGCAATCTTCACCGGCGCCGTGCTCGCGCTCCAGAGTTTCAGCGGCTTCGGTTTTGCCGGCGAAGCGACCATCGCCAACGTCGTGGTGTGGGGCATTACCCGCGAACTGGGGCCGGTGCTGGCCGGCCTCATGGTAGCCGGGCGGATCGGCGCCGCCATGGCGGCGGAAATCGGCACCATGCGGGTAACCGAGCAAATCGACGCGCTGACCACGCTGTCGACCAATCCGTTCAAATATCTCGTCGCGCCGCGCCTAATCGCCGCAGTAGCAATGATGCCGCTGCTCGTCATCGTCGCCGACATTATCGGCGTGATGGGCGGCTTCATCGTCTCGATCTACGATTTTGGCTTCAATCCCCTCACCTATCTCAAAAGCACCTGGGATAATCTGGAGTTCAGGGGGTTTATTTCAGGCATCGTCAAAGCGGCGGCGTTCGGATTTATCGTCGCGCTGATGGGCACCTATCACGGCTATTACTCGAAAGGCGGCGCCCAGGGCGTCGGCCAGGCGACCACCAACGCCGTGGTATCCGCCTCGATCCTGATCCTGCTGTTCAACTTCATCATTACCGCGCTGTTTTTCTCGCGATGACGCCGACGACGCCCGCCAAGATCGAGGTCCGCGACCTGCACAAATCGTTCGACGGCAAGCACGTGCTGCGCGGTCTTAATCTGGTCGTCCAACCCGGTGAATCGATCGTCGTGATCGGCGGGTCTGGCACCGGCAAATCGGTGCTGATCAAAAACATCATCGGCCTGATGCACCCGGATTCCGGCACCATCCTGGTCGACGGCGAGGACGTCACCGCGATGACGGCGGCCGAACGCGAACGGGTCACCCATAAATTCGGCATGCTGTTTCAAGGCGCCGCGCTGTTCGACAGCCTGCCGGTGTGGGAAAACGTCGCCTTCGGCCTGGTTCAGGTACAACTGTTGCCACGCCGCGAGGCCCGCGAGCAGGCGATCAGAGCCATGCTGCAGGTCGGCCTGGACCCCGACATCGCCCAACGGTATCCAGCGGAATTGTCCGGCGGTATGCAAAAGCGGGTCGGGCTGGCCCGCGCCATCGCCACCAAGCCCGAGATCCTGTTTTTCGACGAGCCGACGACTGGGCTCGACCCGATCATGGGCAGCGTGATCGACAACCTGATCGTCCAGAGCGTCCGCGAATTGGGCGCGACGGCGCTGTCGATCACCCACGACATGGCGAGCGCGCGGCGTATTGCCGACAATATCGCGATGATTTACGAGGGCAAGATCGTCTGGCACGGACCGGTCGACGCGATCGACGATTCGGGCAACGAAGTGGTCGACCAGTTCATCCACGGCCGTTCGCAAGGGCCGATCGACATGCTGGCGGTGAGCTAACCGTGGCGCGCCCGGCGAGCCACTATGTCTGCCAGCAATGCGGCGCCAGCCACCGCAAGTGGACCGGCAAGTGCGAGGCGTGCGGCGCGTGGAACAGCGTCACCGAAGAGCCGCTCGCCGAAGCCGCGCCGAAGGGCGTGTCGGCGGCCGGTGGGCGGGCGGTCTCCTTCGTGCCGCTGCAGGGCGCGGCAGACCAGCGCCCGCGCATCATCACCGGCGTTGGCGAGTTCGACCAGGTCTGCGGCGGCGGGCTGGTCGCCGGTTCGGCGCTCTTGGTCGGCGGCGACCCGGGCATCGGCAAATCGACCCTGTTGCTGCAGGCGATGGCGGGCCTGGCGATGACTGGTACGCCGGTTGCCTACATCTCCGGCGAGGAAGCGATCGATCAGATTCGCCTGCGCGCCGCGCGGCTCGATCTGGCAGCAGCGCCGGTCGGCCTGGCGGCGGCGACCAACGTGCGCGATATCCTGGCAACCCTGGACACCCCGGACGCCCCGCGGGTCGTGGTCATCGACTCGATTCAAACCATGTACGTCGACACCCTCGATTCAGCGCCCGGTACGGTCGCCCAGGTGCGCAGCGCGGCGCAGGAGCTGATCCGCCTGGCCAAGCGGCGCGAATTGACCCTGCTGCTGGTCGGCCACGTCACCAAGGAGGGCGCGATCGCCGGCCCCCGCGTGCTCGAGCACATGGTCGACACGGTGCTTTATTTCGAAGGCGAGCGCGGCCACCAGTTCCGCCTGCTGCGGGCGGTGAAAAACCGCTACGGGCCGACCGACGAAATCGGCGTGTTCGAGATGACCGGCGCCGGCTTGGCCGAGGTCGCCAACCCCTCCGAGCTGTTCCTCGCCGGCCATAGCGACACCGTCAACGGCACGGTGGTGTTCGCCGGCATCGAGGGCACGCGCCCGGTGTTGGTCGAAATCCAGGCGCTGGTGTCGCCGACCGCCCTGGGCACCGCGCGCCGCGCGGTGGTCGGCTGGGACAGCGCGCGCCTGGCGATGATCCTGGCGGTGCTGCAGACCCGCTGCGGTCTCAATCTGGGCGCCGCCGATGTCTATTTAAACGTCGCCGGCGGACTACGGATTACCGAGCCTGCGGCCGACCTGGCGGTTGCCGCTGCCCTTATTTCGGCGCATTTAGGGCAGTTACTGCCCCCTCGTACAGTGGTGTTCGGCGAAATCGGCCTGGGCGGCGAGGTTCGCGCCGTTGGGCAATCGGAGTCGCGGTTGAAAGAGGCGGAAAAGCTTGGTTTTACCAGCGCAATCATACCGCAGGCGGCGCCGCGGCGGCGCGGCGAGCGGGCGTCGGACACGGCAATCGCGACCCATGGTATGGCAACGCTGCAGGACCTATTTGCAATTTTCGATGGCGAGCTAGCCGCCGGCCAATCGGCTGCGCTATGACATGGACGCATTAGATATATCGCTGTTCGACCTGGCGGTTATCGCGATATTGCTGCTGGGCGCCTTAACCGGGCTGGTCACCGGCTTTGTCCGCGGCGGCTTGTTCGTGGCGTCGTGGGCCGGCGCCGGCGCGGTCACCGTGTTCGGGTTTTCCAAGGTAAGTCCCTACGCGCGCCAATATATCGAGCCAACCTGGCTGGCCGACCTGGCTGGCGGCGCGGCGCTGTTCGTCGTCGCCTTGATCGTCTTGCACCTGATAAGCCAGTTGCTCAGCAAATGGGTCCGCTCGAGCCGGCTGAACGCGCTCGACCGCTCGTTCGGCCTGCTCGCCGGCCTGGCCACCGCCGCCGCGGCGATTGCCATCGGCTTCCTGTTCTTGAGCGACATCTGGGCCGACGACCCGCCACCATGGTTAAAGGACGCGCGCACCCGTCCGGTGGTCGAGGCGGCGGCGCTTTTGGTGCGCGACGTGCTGCCCGAGACCATCGTCGGCACCACCGGGGCTCATCTTGAGAATATTCGCGATCGGGCGGTAAAAATCGATGCCGCCCGAGAAGCGCTGGAGCGCCTGTCATGCAGACAGGCTCGTGATTGTCCCCACCCCACGAAGGTCACAAGGCCCCAGTCCGGAGCGCAAGCTGGAGCACCAAAAACAGCCTCGTGGTCACCGGAGCCTCGGATCGAACGGTCAGCTG
>JBFKGW010000311.1:0-4170 GCA_041633145.1 Alphaproteobacteria bacterium | reverse complement strand
CCGGTCGACTTTTACAACACGCAGGCGCTGTGCAAGATGACCAACGGGCCCGAGACGGCGCCGTCGGAGGGCGGGCGCATCCACGTTATCGCCGCCTACTGCCAGGGCGACTTCGCCGCTACCCAGGGATTCGCGCGCGCCAGGGATGTCACCGCGCTCGACAGCCGCAACCTCGATCAGATGCTGGCGCTGCTGACCCGCACCATGTTCCCGACGCGCAATCCGAACAACGACCGGCGCTGTCGCGTTATTCCGTGCATTTCGAGCAATACCGCAGCAACACTCGGCCATGCTATCAATGAGCTGAGCAACGGGTGAAACGACGGCCTATCGGAATGAAAGTTGCCAGTCTTGCAGTCGCGCTAGCGATCGCGTTCGCCGCTCCGGCGCACGCCCAATCGAACCAGGTGCCGGTCGATCTGGAGCTGGTGCTGGCGAGCGACGTGTCGGCGAGCATCGACGCCGAGGAAGCGACGCTGCAACGGGCCGGCTATCTGGCGGCGCTGACCAATCCGGAAGTGATCGACACCATCCGCAAGGGCGTGCTCGGCCGCATCGCCGTCACTTACGTGGAATGGGCCGGCGGCCAGCAGACCGTCGTCGACTGGACGCTGATCGAAGACATGGCAAGCGCGCGCGCCTTCGCCGTCGTGCTGCAATCGGCGCCGCTGTCGAGCGGCGCCACCACCTCGATCAGCGGCGCGCTGGACTACTCAGCCGGCCTGTTCGACGATAACGGCTTCGACGGCACGCGCCGGGTGATCGACATCTCCGGCGATGGCCGCAACTATTCGGGTCGCCCTCTCGGGTTCGCGCGCGCCGACGTGTTGGCCAACGGCATCACCATCAATGCGCTGCCGATGATCCACCTCGACGAAGACGGCCGCGAGCTCAATCCCGGCCTCGACCGCTATTATAGCCAGCGCGTGGTCGGCGGCCCTGGCGCCTTCATGGTGCCGGCGCTCGGCGCCAACGCCTTTCCCGCGGCGATCTTGCGCAAGCTGATTATCGAAATCGCCGGCATCGAGCTCGGCCCGGGCGACGACCTACCGGGCGGTGCGCCTTATGCGCTCGCGCTGCAAAACGTAGAGGCCGCTGGCGATGATGATGGCGGTGCCCACGAAGGTGAATAGATCGGGGAAGTCGCCGAACGCCAGCCAGCCCAACGAGGTCGCCCAGATAATTTCGGTGTAGGCGAACGGCGCCACCAGGGTGGCCTCGCTGCGCTCATAGGCTTTGATGATGGCGTAGTGGCCGAGGCCACCGAGGAAGCCGGCGGCGACGAGCATCAGCCATTGCTGAACCGTCGGCGCCTGCCAGTCGAACGGCACGATCACCGACATCGCCAGCGCGCCGACCAGCGCCGTATAGGTCAGCATGTTCAGCGGGTCCGACCGGTGGCTGATCAGCCGCGTGATGATTTGATAGAGCGCGTAGAAAAACGCCACCGCGACCGGCAGCAGCGCGGCGAACTGAAATGCCCCCGCGCCCGGCCGAATGATCACCAGCATGCCGATGAAGCCGACGATTACCGCCGTCCAGCGCCGCGGCCCGACCGCTTCGCGCAGGAAAACCGCCGACAACACGACGATCAGCAGCGGCCCGGCGAAGGTAATCGCCACCGCGTCGGCCAGCGGCATCAAGCCGAGCGCGATGAACATGCACGCGGTCGCCAGCAGAACCAGGATCGATCGGGCGATCTGCAGCCCCTTGTCTTCGGTGTTCAACAGCGTCGGGATGCGCCGCGGGAAAAACAGCAAGATCAGCGCGAAGTGGAAGAAGTAGCGACCCCAGATGATTTCGGTGACCGGCAGGTCAGAGGCGCGCAATTCCTTGGTAAAGGTGTTCATGGTGGCGAAGCACAGCACCGCGAAACACATCATCAGAACCCCGCGCAACGGCGCGTCAGCGGGGCGGCTGGCCTCTGTCACCATGAAAGTCTCTATGCCGGTCGTTAGGGCAGCGGGCAGTCGTACAGGCACGGGGGATTTAGCGCCAGACCTTTGTCGCGTTCGGCCATGTCTCTCCTCATCTCCGCCGAACGGTCTGGCCGGCGGCGCACCTATTTGGCCCGTCATCGGGTAAACTCGGCCAACGATCAAGACCGCCAAACGAGGAGACGACAGATGGCGAAGAACTATGCCGAAATTTCTGACGGGCAGGATGCGCGCGCGACCGAATTATTCCGCGCTCACCCCGAGGCCATGCGCGCCCACCGCGCGATCATACAGACCGCACAGGAGCCGCGCGCGCTCGATGGCAAGATCACCGAGCTGATGGCCTTAGCGATCGCCATCGCCCAGCGCTGCGAAGGCTGCGTGGTCTACCACGCCAAACAGTCGCATCGCAAAGGCGCGGCGCGCGACGAGATCCTCGACACGATTGCGGTGGCGATCGAAATGGGCGGCGGTCCGGCGACCGTCTATGGCGCCGACGCGCTGGCGGCGTTCGATCAGTTTTCCGGTTGAGCGGCGCCGGTCAGGCGGCGACGGCGTCCGCCTTGGTGCTTGCCAGGTGCTTGCGGATTTTTTGCGCGACGTCGCCCGGTTGCGGCCGCAATGTCCCGCCATAGCCGCCGGCGGTGAACAGCTCCAACGCCTCGCCGAGCGAAATCTCGAAGAAATTCGCGACCGCCGGCCACTCCGAATGTTCCTCGTAGACCGGGCGGCACTCCTTCAGGGTGCCATCGCCGACCAGGGTCAGACCTTGCGCTTGAAACCAAACGTCGTGAGCCGCCGCCAGGCCGACCGCGCAACCGCGGCGGTCGCCGTACCAGCGCGTAAAGGTCAACATGCCCACCGGCACGCTATCGAGGAAATCCGCCAGACGATTTAGCCGGTCGCGGCCAGATGCGCGATGATGCGGAATGTCGGCGCGGCGCATTTGTTTCATCGGTTACCCCTGGTTCTGCATGGGTCATTGACTGCCCAGAATTGTAAAGCAGAGTTGGGGTCGGAGTCACGACACAGCGACTTGAGCGAATGCGAGGTTCGCCGCCGTTGTTAACCAGTTAACCAAAAAATTTTTTCGCCACGTCCGGTAATTGTTGCGCCTCAGCGGACCTCTTCCCGATGCGCCAGCAGGCTGAGCCGGCGCACCGCCCAGGTCGAGATCAGGACTGAGGCGGAAAACACGATGGCGCCGACCCTTATGTCGGCGCCGGTGAGTAAGCGCCCGTCGGCGACCAGCACAACCAGCGCGATGATGAAGACATCGAGCATCGACCATTTCGATGCCGCGGTCAGGCCGTCGAGCAGCCGGCGCGCCGACGGGCCGGTGACGTCGGCGGCGTGCCACAACACCAATCCGGTGACGATCTTGAAGGTCGGAAACAGGATGGAAAACACGAAGGTCACGGTGAACAGAAAATAGTCGCCTGCTTCGAGGAAAGAAAATACGCTCTCGACCAACGAGAATTCCCGGCTCAGAAAAAACAGCGAGCTGATCTCGATCGCCGGCAAAAACAGGCCGAGCGCCAGCAGCGCCAGCGAGACCAGCAGCACCAGGCCGAGCCAGCGGTCGAGGCCGCGCGCCCGGTCGCGTAGTGCGCCCCCCCAAATCCCGCCGAATTGCATATAGCTTACCTGTCGCTTGTCCCCGGCCCCCTGGCGGCGGCAATATAGACTAATCAGCGCGTTGTCCGTAGCGCGGGCCCAAGGGGAGAGGAAAAACAATGGCGCAGCACCGCAACCGGCGCGTGATTTTGAAAACCCGGGCGACCGGCCTGCCGACGCCCGATCTGTTCGAGGTCGTCGAGGACGACGCGCCGGAACCGGGCGACGGCGAGGCACTGATCAGCAATATCTACGTTTCAGCCGATCCGGGCATGAAAGGCTGGATCAGTACGGCAAAGAACTACGCCAGCGTCGAGACCGGCGATACCATGGATTCCTATGGCGTCGGCGTTGTCGTTGAGTCGCGTCACCCCGACATCGCGGTGGGCGACTATATCTTCGGCCGCACCCGCTGGCAGGAATATACAGTTATGACTCCCGAGACGCCTGGCTTCCGCAAGGTCGATCCTGCCGACGGTCCGCTGTCGACGGCGCTGGGTATCCTCGGCCATAGCGCGCTAACCGCCTATTTTGGCCTGCTCGAGGTGGCGCAGCCGAACGCCGGCGAGACCGTGCTGGTGTCGACGGCGGCTGGCGCGGTCGGCAGCGCCGCCGG
>JBFKGW010000310.1:0-4199 GCA_041633145.1 Alphaproteobacteria bacterium | reverse complement strand
CGCTGCCGCCGCTGTCCTCGCTGTGGTGGAACCCCACATGACCGGCATCGGCGGCGACTGTTTCGTCCTCTACGCGCCGGCCGGCGGCGACATCGTCGCCTATAACGGCTCGGGGCGCGCGGCGGGTGCGGCGACAACGCAATGGTATCTGGAAAACGGCATCACTGAGATCGAATCCAACAGCGCCCACGCGGTGACGATCCCCGGCGCCGTCGAGGCCTGGTCGCGTGTGGTGCAGGATTTTGGCACCAAGGAACTGGGCGAGTTGCTGGCGCCGGCGATCGAGCTGGCGGAAGACGGCTATCCGATGCAGCCCCGCGTCGCCTACGATTGGGCCCGCTTTGAGAATAAACTGAACGCCAGCGAGGCGATCCGAAGTCTTTATTTGAACGACGGCCGCCTGTTTCGAGTGGGCGATGTGTTCCGGCAACCGCAACTCGCGGCGACCCTGCGCGCGATCGCCAATCGAGGCCCCGACGGTTTCTACAAAGGCCCGGTGGCCGAAGCGATGGTGGCGACCCTGAATGACCTGGGCGGTTTGCAGACGCTCGACGATTTCGCCGCCGTCGAGGGTGAATATGGCGATCCCATTTCAACAAATTATCGCGGCTATGAGGTCGTCGAATGTCCGCCCAACGGCCAGGGGTTTGTCGCGCTGATGATGCTCAACATCTTGGAAGGCTTCGATCTGGCCGCACTCGATCCCGATGGCGCGGCGCGCTGGCATCTCGAGATCGAAGCCGGCCGGCTGGGTTTTCGGGATCGCGACCGCTATTTCACCGGTCACGACCGCTCGGCCGAACATTTGCAGACCTACCTGGACAAAGACTACGCCGACCAGCAGCGCCGCCTGATCAGCAGCGAGCAGGCGATGTCGCGATCGGAAGTCGAGGCCGTACCCGCCCAATCGGACACGGTCTATTTGACCGTGGTCGACCGCGACGCCAACGCGATCAGCTTCATTAATTCGCTGTTTCGCCCCTTCGGCAGCGGGCTGGTCTGCCCGCAGACCGGGGTGCTGTTCCACGACCGCGGCAGCCTGTTCGTGGTCGACGCGGACAGCGGCAACACCATCGAGCCCGGCCGGCGGCCGCTGCACACCATCCTGCCGGGCATGCTGATGCAGAACGACCGTGCCGTGATGCCGTTCGGCGTCATGGGCGGCCAATACCAGCCGTTTGGCCATACCCACCTGTTGACCAACATGCTGGATTACGGCTTCGACGTGCAGCAGGCGCTTGACCATCCGCGGGTGTTTTACCAGGACGACATGGTGCTCGCTGAAAGCGGCGTTGCCGCCGACGCGGTCGCCGGCTTGGCAGCGCTCGGCCACGTCGTCCAGCCAACCGTTTCGCCGCATGGCGGTGGCCAGGCGATCTGGATCGATTGGCAGCGCGGCGTCTTCATTGGCGGCTCCGATCCGCGCAAGGACGGCTGCGCGCTGGGGTATTAGCGCGCCGCGGGGCATACTGAAGCGAAGAAAAAAGGGGAGTGACATGGCGTTCGATCTTATTCTGCGCAACGCAAGGATTGCCGGTGTGACGGCGGACGCGCCGCTCAGCGACATCGGCATCGAGGAGGGCCGCATCGCGGCGATCGAGCCGGGACTCGCGGCCGACGGTGAAGACCTCGATGTCGGCGGCTGTCTGCTCTCGCCGGGGCTCATCGAAACCCACATCCATCTCGACAAGTCGCGCATCCTCGACCGCTGTTCGCCCTCGCCCAACCGCGGCACCGATCACATGAAGCGGGTTTCGGCGGTCAAACCGGGTTTTACCGTCGAAGATGTTTACCAGCGCGCGAAGGAATCGCTGGAGACCTCGCTGATCAATGGCGTCACCCACATGCGCACCCATGTCGAGGTCGATCCCAATGTCGGCTTGAAGAGCGTCGAGGCGCTCGAGCAATTGGCCAAGGATTACAGCTGGGCGATCGACCTGGAACTATGCGTGTTTCTGCAGGAGGGCTGGACCGATATTCCCGAGGGCGACGCCAATCTGGTCGCCGGGTTGGACCGTGGCGCGCAGGCGATCGGCGGGGCCCCCAGCTATGACAGTAACGGGGCTGGACAGATCGATCGGATTTTCGAGCTGGCGAAAGAGTACGACGTCGACGTCGATATCCACCTGGATATCGGGCCAAGCCACGAGCATCTGGACATCTACCAGGTCTGCGAGCTGACCGACAAAATCGGCTGGGGCGGGCGGGTCGCTATCGGCCATGGCACCAAATACGCCTCGATGCCGCCGGCCGAACTGGCCGAGCTCGGCAAGCTGTTGGCCGATACCGGCGTCACCGTGACGGTGCTGCCGGCAACCGATCTGTTCACCCAGGGCCGCCACCAGGACCACAGCGTGATCCGCGGTGTCACCGACGCCAACGCGCTGGTCGGGCACGGTGTCAATTGCTGCCTGTCGACCAACAATATCCTCAATCCTTTCACCCCGTTCGGCGACGGCTCGCTGGTGCGCATCGCCAACATGTACGCCAACGTCGCTCAGCGGGGCACGAGCGACGAAGTCGCCGAATGCTTCGAGATGGTGACCAACCGACCGGGCCGCCTGCTGCGCCGCGACGATTACGGCATCGCCGTTGGCAACGCCGCTGATCTGGTGGTGTGGGACGCCGCTTCGGCGGGCGATGTGGTGGCGACCAATGCGCAGCCGTTGTTCGGCTTCAAGGCGGGACGGCGCACTTTCACCCACGCCCGCGCCGAACTGCACCGGCCGTAGCGGCCGATTTGCCGCAATCATTTGATGTGACTCAGCTGCGATGATCGCCGCCGAAGGGCTGACCGGCCTGCTGCGCGATCCGGCGTATCTGCGGGTCTGGCTGGTCGGCGTGTTCAGCGGCATCGCCCGGTGGCTGGAAATGCTGGTCGCCGGCGTCTACGCCTTCGACACTACCGGTTCGCCGTTTCTGGTCGCGCTGCTGGTGATCCTGCGGCTGCTGCCGCTGGCTGTGCTGGGCTCGGTCGTTGGCACCTTCGCCGACCGTATTGCGCCGCGCCGGTTCCTGATCGCCACCATGGGCACCGCGATGACGGTGTCGACGGCGGTGTTTTTGATTTTCGCTGTTGGGCTCGACCAATATTGGGTTGTCGCTTTCTCGAGTTTCGTGTCAGGCGTCGTCTGGACCACCGATATGCCGCTGCGCCGGCGGCTGTTGGGCGACATCGCCGGTATGGCGCGCATCGCCCCGGCGATGAGCCTCGACAGCGCGACCAATAACGCCACCCGCATGATCGGGCCGCTGTTCGGCGGCATCCTCTTCCAATGGCTCGGGCCGGCTGGCGCCTTCGCGTTGAGCGCCATCATGTACGCCTGCTGTGTGATCCTGCTGCTGGGATTGCCGGCGATCGTCGCCAGCGATGCGGTAAAGCGCGAAACCAGCCGCGTTTGGCGCGACTTTCAAGAGGTGTTCGCGCTGATCGCGCGCGACCGCGATATTCTGCGCATTCTCCTGGTCACTATCGTCTTCAACGTCTGGGGATTTCCGTTCGTCTCGATGATCCCCGTGGTCGGCCGCGAGGTGCTCGAGCTGAGCGCGGGCTGGATCGGCGTTCTCGCCGGTTTGGAAGGCGGCGGCGCGTTCATCGGCGCGTTGCTCATCGCCATGGGAACGCGAACCCGCGGTTTCCGGCGGCTCTACTATTTCGGCATGCTCGGCTATCTGGTGTTTGCGTTCGTCGCCGGCTGGATGATCTCGGCGGCGCCGATGGCGGTGGTGATCTTTTTCGTCGGGGTGATGGCGGCGGGATTTTCGACCATGCAAAGCACGCTGATCTATTCCGTCGCGCCGCCCGAGATGCGCGGCCGCCTGTTCGGCGTCCTCGTCATCTGCATCGGCACCGGGCTGATCGGCTTTGCCAATATCGGGCTGATGGGCGAATGGTTCGGCGGCTCGGCGGCGATGCGCATCGTCGCGGCGGAAGGCTTCATTCCGCTCATTCTCATCGGCTTGGGATGGCGCCAGCTGTGGCGGCCCGGCGGGTGAGCGAAAGCTTGCTCCGTCACCTGGGTTCCAGCCGCACCAGCGCTTCTGGCATGGTGCCGCCGGCGTGGAAGCCGCCGTCGATGATCTCGGCCGTCGCCAGGCTGATCTTCGGCACCTCGCCGTTGGCCAGCGCGACGTGGAAGGACTGGCCGTCTTGTGAAAACAGCACGTGAAACGGCTCGGCCGGCAGCTCAACAACGCGG
>JBFKGW010000309.1:0-4204 GCA_041633145.1 Alphaproteobacteria bacterium | reverse complement strand
TGGCGGCATTGGATCAGATCGAAGCATGAGCGCGCGGACGTTTACGGTCGGCGTCGCGCGCCGAGCTTGAGCCGCAAGGACAACTTCGAAGGAACACAGAGTTATAAAAAAGTACGATAGATCAACCGCTTAAGAACGTTCGCGTGTTTTCAATTTCCATGTGCGCAAACCTGGGGAGGAATCGATGCCACAGAGAAAAAGAACCGCCAGAAGAAAGTTTCTTAAAGCAACCGCGGCCGGCGCCGTCGCTGCCAGTGTCGGACCGTTTGTCGTTACCCGCTCATGGGCCGCATCGCCGATCAAGATCGGCCATGTGAATACGTTCAGCGGCCCGTTGGCCGCGCTCGGTGAGCAGGGCAAATGGGGTCTAATGGTCGCCGTCAACCGCATCAACAAGGCCGGCGGCATCAATGGCCGCATGCTCGAGGTGCTCGACCGCGATGATGCCTTCAAGCCGGCGCAGGCCGTTCGTGAGGCCGAAAAGCTCATTTTGAAGGACAAGGTCGATGTGATTACCGGCGTGTCGTCGAGCGGCATCTGCGTGCAGGTGGCGCCGCTGGTCGAACGCTTCGAAACAATGTTTGTGCTCGGCACCGGCTGCGAGACCACGACATTGACCGGCGATACCGCTGAGAAGTGTCCGAAGTTCGTGTTCCGGCCGTATAACTCGACCCGCAGCCAGGCCATTGCCATGGCGCCGTGGGCGATTGCCAACGGGGTCAAGAGCGCCACGTCGCTTTACATGGACATGGCGTGGGGCCAGTCGGTGCAGGCCGACTTCCGCGACGAGTTCGTGCGCCTCGGCGGCAAATGGATGGAGCCGGTCGGCGCACCGGTCGCGACAGCCGACTATCTGCCGTTCGTCACCCGGCTGTCGCAGGAAGTCGACGGCGTGTTGTGGGGTATGTCGGGTGGTCCGGCGATCAAGTCGATGTTGGCGGCGGCCGATGTCGGCCTGACCAAGAAGGTCAAGCTGTTCGGGCCGGCCTCGGCGAGCGACGTCAATACGATCGATCAGCAAGGCCAGAGCGCGGTTGGCGGCTTCTTCCTGCATCGCTATCCGCCGGTGAAGGACCTCGCGGGCTCGCCGTTCGACGATCCCGACAACCACTCGTTCCGCAACGAGTTCCTCGCGCTGAGCAAAGGGGTTCTGCCGAGCGGCTTTGCGCAGGCGCAATTTACCGGCATGAACGTGATTGCCGACGCCATGCGGGCGGTCAACTTCGCCGACAAGAAGGAAGACACGCCGCGCATGATCTCGTGGCTGGAAGATGGCGATACCGAGTTCGGTCAGGGCCGCATGTTCAAGCGCGGGCCGAACTATCCGCAGGGCGATATCTTCCTGCGCGGCACCGACCATCAGGGCTTCGTCAACTTCTACATGGCGACGGTCGAAAACGATCTGTCCTTCAAGATCGTCGGCGACATCGTCCCGCTGAAATCGACGCTGTACGATTCGAAGTTCACCTCGTGCTAGTTCGCTAGTCGCGTTGGGTGGCCGGCTGTCCAGATCGAGGCAGCCGGCCGCCGAACGAGTGCGTGCGCCCTGGTTATGGCAGACTCAAACGTAGTTCTGGAAACCGTTCGTCTCACCAAGGAATTCGGTGCGCTGCGGGCGGTCGACGGTGTCGATTTCCGACTGCCGAGCGGCCAATTGCGCGCCATCATCGGCCCCAACGGCGCCGGCAAGAGCACGTTTTTTGCCATGCTGATGGGGCGTCTGCGGCCGTCGGACGGCGACATCCGCTTTCATGACAAATCGATCGCCCGATTGTCGCCGCACAAAATCAGCCGGCTCGGTGTCAGTCTGGCCTTTCAGATCACCAACATCTTTCCCAACCTCAGCGTAGCCGACAATCTGCGCCTGGCCGTGCAATCGCGGCGCAACCCGTTCGTGCCATTTCGCAATGCGGCCAAGCGGCCGTGGGTCGAAGAACGGGTCGCCGCAGTGCTCGAGCAGATTGGCCTGGCGGACAAACGCGACGAAATCGCCGCCAATCTGGCCCACGGCGAACAGAAGTATCTCGAGATCGGCCTGGCGCTGGCGTGCAATCCCAGCTTGCTGTTGCTCGACGAGCCAACCGCGGGGATGAGTCCCGAGGAAACCCGCGCCACCGCGCAGTTGATTCGACGCCTGGCCGAAGACATCAGCGTGGTCTTGGTCGAGCACGATATGGAAGTGGTGATGGGCGTGGCCGATCAGGTGACGGTGTTTCACCAGGGCCAGATCATCGCCGAAGGGCCGCCCGACGAGATGCGCGCCGATGAAGAAGTCCAGCGCGTCTACCTGCGGGGCCACTGATGCTGCGGCTCGACGGCGTTCATACCTACTACGGCAAGAGCCACGTCCTGCAAGGCGTCGACCTGGAAGTCGCGGAAGGTCAGACCGTCGCGCTGTTGGGCCGCAATGGCGTTGGCAAAACGACCACAATGCGCACCGTCATGGGACTGACGCCGGCCGCGCGGGGACAAGTTTTTCTTGATGACGAAGATATTACCAAGCTTGCCCCCTACGAACTCGCCGCCCGCGGGGTCGGCTATGTGCCCGAAAATCGGCAAGTATTCCCGCGCATGTCAGTACTGGAGAACCTGCGCATAGGCATCGAATTGAAAAGGTGGAGCGAGGCCGAGCGCAAACGGGCGCTCGATATGGTCTACGAATCCTTTCCGCGCCTGGCCGAGCGTCACGATCAGGCGGGCGCGACGCTGTCCGGCGGCGAGCAGCAAATGTTGGCGATCGCCCGCGCGGTGGTCACCCGGCCCAAGCTGATCTTGCTCGATGAGCCGACCGAGGGCTTGATGCCGGCGATGGTCGCCGAGATCGAGCGGATCATCGAGTGGATGGCGAACGAGCTTGGCATCACCGTGTTGCTGGTCGAACAGGATTATGGCCTCAGTCTGCGCGCCAGTTCGTCCTGCTACGTCATGGAAAAGGGACGCATCGTCCATACCGGTGCCTCGCAGGAGCTGGCGGACAATCCCGAGCGCCTGCAAGCCTTGCTGGGAGTGGCCTAGATGGACGGATTCATCGACCGGCTTATCGTCGAGATGGTGCTCGGCCTTGCCAACGGCATGGTGCTGGCCCTGGTCGCCGCCGGGTTCACCCTGATCCTGGGCGTGATGAACATCGTCAATTTCGCCCATGGCGAATTTCACATGGCCGGCGCGTATGCCGGCTGGCTGGCGATCCTCGTGCTGGGGCCGTCGGCGCTGTCGTTCTGGGTCGCCGTGGTGGCGGCCGGCGTGATCATCGCCTTCATGGGCTGGTTCATCGAGCGCGGGGTGTTCGCCGACACCCACGGGGGTGATCCATTCATCCCGCTGCTGGTGTCGTTCGGACTAGCGCTGGTGCTGCAACAGGCGGCGCTGGCGGTGTTCGGCACCATCGGCAAGTTCGTCGCGCCACCGGTCAAGGCATCGTTGCCGTTTTTCGGTTTCGAGTTCCCGGTCTACCGCATTGTCATCATGGTCATTGCCGCGGCGATCATCGCCGCGCTGTGGCTGTTCATCGCCCGCACCAAGTGGGGCACCTGGATCCGCGCGATCATCCAGGACCGCGAGATGGCCGCCTGCATGGGCGTGCCGGTACCGCGGGTGTATCAGATCGTCTTCGCGGTGAGCGCCGGGCTCGCCGGCATCAGCGGTATCCTGGTCGCGCCGATCTTCAGCGTGTCGTTTTCGATGGGGCTCGACATCATCATCACCGCCTTCATCATTGTCGTGGTCGGCGGCATGGGCAGTCTCGCCGGCACCTTGATCGCGGCGCTGCTGATCGGTCAGCTCGAGGCGGTGGCTTCTATCTTTATCAGCGGCAGCCAGGCGCAAATTGCTAGTTTGATCTTCCTGATGGTGTTCCTGGTGATCCGCCCGCAGGGCTTCTTCGGTGAGCGGGGGCTCGTCTGATGCGGGCGTTGCGGCGCAGCGGGCTGGCGATCATCGCCTTGATCGCGGTGACGATCTGGCTGTTGCCGCTGCTCGAGGCGGTCTCGCTGCTCGTCGTACTCGGCCTGATCCCGCTGGTCATGCTGGCGATCGGCCGTGCCGGCGACCGGGTCAAGCAGCTCGCCGCGCCGGTGCTGCGCTTCCGCTATGTCGGGCTCGCCCTGCTCGCGCTCGGTATTGCGCTGCCCTACTTCTCCGATTTGTTCACGCTCAGGCTCTACAGCGAGCTGTTGATCCTGGGCCTGCTGACCATGAGCCTCGA
>JBFKGW010000308.1:0-4206 GCA_041633145.1 Alphaproteobacteria bacterium | reverse complement strand
TGGTCGATCGGCATCTCGCCATCGGCGCCGAAGGCGCACCATTCGCCGGCGGCAAGGCCGGTGGTTTGCGGTGAGGAAACGCTCAACTCCTGTTCCGCCTCGCCTTCATTATCAAGCCGGGATGGGTTGAGATAATAGGCACGCGGCGACGGCCGGCGAGGCGGCCAGGATGCTTCCGCTACCCAGCGGCCGGGCCGCTCGTCGTAGTACGGCTCGGGCGGCACGCTTTCCTGCATCCAGGCCCGCAGCATCGGCTCGTCCATGATGCCGCTATCGATGTCTTTCAGCCAATGGTCCCACCACCTGAGCGCTTCCTGCAGGAAACCAATGGCGGGGCCCGGAACGCCTTCGTGGGGAAAAACATGCGCCCACGGTCCGATCAAGCCTTTGCGCGGCGCCGACAGACCCTCGAGCAGCCGCGGCACCGCGTTCGAATAGCCGTCCGCCCAGCCGCCGATCGCGTAGACCGCACACTTTATGGCGCCAAAGTCTTCGCAGACCGAACCATGGCGCCAGTAGTCGTCGCGGCGTTGATGCGCCATCCAGCGGGCGGGAAACAACACCGCGTTGTCGAGCCGCGCGAGCCACATTTCGCGCCACCGCTCGCCGACGATATCGGGATCGGGCGGAAACGCGTTGTAGTGCATGAGGATCGAGCCCCACTGCAGATTCTCATTGAGCAGACAGCCACCCATGTAGTGGGCGTCGTCGGCGTAGCGGTCGTCGGTCGAGCACAAGCTGATGACCGCTTTGAGTTCCGGCGGATTGAGCGCGGCGACCTGCAGCGAATTGAAGCCGCCCCACGAAATTCCCATCATGCCGATGGCGCCGCTGCACCAGGACTGGCTGGCAATCCAGCGCAAGACCTCGAGGGCGTCGGCGAGCTCCTGCTCGGTGTACTCGTCGCTCAGCAAGCCATCGGAATCACCGGACCCACGAATGTCGACCCGCACATTGGCGTAGCCGTGGCCGGCCATGTAGTGGTGCATCGGCTCGTCGCGCGCGCGCATGAAATCGCGCTTGCGATAGGGCAGATATTCGAGGATCGCCGGCACCGGCTCGGTCTCGGCGTCTTGCGGCAGCCAAATCCGCGCCGCCAATTGACAACCGTCGGACAGCGGGATCCAAACATTCTCGATCTCCCGGACCTGGTGGGGAAATGTCTCGACCGTGGTCACGAGCAGTTATCCGATTACCGGGCGCCAGTGGGAGCCGCGCGCGCAGAGTCCGACTGCGCCGTGGTTTGCGCATCGCGTCCGCGCCGGCGGCGGCCATAGAGCTGCTGCGTCGACCAATAGGACAAAGCCAAGCGGTCGCGCGCTTCGAAGCCGGCGTGCAGATCCCAGCAGTTGACGATGGCCAGGCGAAATCCGCCCGGCGGCATGGAGTGCGCCGTCGGCGGCCAATCCTCATGGAATGTGACCTGCACGCTCGAGACGTCCGGGTCGGTGAGAATGTCCGCGACCAAACCCGGTTCGGGGTGCTGATAGCGCAGCCCGTGCCCGCCGAACAGCACCACGCTATAGCCGGTGCGTCGGTTTGAGTCGTCGAAGCGCCAGTTTCCCTCGGTATAGAGGGTAACCAGACTTTCCACCCAACCGTCGCCGTAGAGGTCGGGCCACTGGTCGCTGAAGCGCAGGTGGGTTTCGATAATCTTGCCGCCGATGGTCTCGAAATTGACCATGCCGGTGTAGCCTTTGAAATGCTCGTGCAGCCAGTCGCCGCAATAATCCTCGATCGCCGGACGGTGGTCGGCCAGGATCGTCCAATAATCGAACATGCCGCCCTCGAGCGCCTGGCCGAGCACGTGGCGCCACCACACCGGTTCGCCAGCGACCACCGCGGCGTCGGAACTCACATGTTCGCCGGCGAGCAGTTCCGACCACATGTGGCCGGGCCGCTGGTGGTGCTTGTATTCCGCTTCGCTGCGCAGAATGCGGCTGCCGGCACCCATGCCGCGCATGTTGTAGATCGGCTTGCTGAAAACCGGATAGGACTGCGGGTGGAGCCCGTGCGGGCCGCAGGCGATGCCTTGCGACTCGCAAATTTCCAGTTTGTTGTAGACCCAGCGATATTGCGGGAACAGGACGTAGGCGTCCGCGTCTTCGGTCGGAATCAGAACGTCTTCAGGGCAAGCGATCCCTTCGAAGTACTGCATGCGCCACGGATCTTCTTCCTTGATCGGCATTGGTGCGTGTTCCCTTATATGATTCCAAGTTTGGATTAGCAGATTGTTGGAGACCAGAGGCGAAACAAAGTGAGATTATAGCAATACACAAGCCCGCAATAACTTGGTGACCCAAGCGGTTGGAAAAGATTGAGACCAAATCGCATCGTTTTAATGTTCTTCGAAATGCGGAAGTCAATTGAAAATTCGGCGGTTTTTTGCATTCGACTTCGGCGCCCTGAAATGGTGATTAGGGACGTTAATGTTTAATTTTCCGCCGCGCACAAAAGTGTTCCAAATACATTTTGTAGCGGGAGCTATTGATGACAAGGCACCGATCTAGCCCGCGCCTGATCGGCTGGCGTGAATGGGCGGCCCTGCCGGACCTGCAAGTGCCGCAAATCAAAGCCAAGCTCGACACCGGCGCTTGGACGTCGGTTATCCACGCGTGGGATGTGCAGCCGTTTGAGAAAGACGGTCGGGAACGGGTGCGCTTCGTGCTTCATCCGCGCCAGCGCGATCGCAAGAACACGGTGCAATGCGAGGCAGCAGTGGTCGATCGCCGGAACATTACGTCGTCGAGTGGTCACCGCGAGCGGCGCTACATAATCGAGACCACCATCGAATTTGGTCTCGAGAGCTGGCCGATTGAGCTCGGCCTTTCCGATCGGGATGAGATGGGGTTTCGTCTGCTGATTGGCCGCAAGGCGATGCGCGGCCAGTTCATCGTCGACCCCGAATCATCCTTCCGCCTGGGTCGTCCCCCTAAACCCGGCAATGCGCCCGATGCCGGTGAAGCCAGCCTGTCAACCTTGCGGGCACACGAAGGAGAAGAAGAATGAAAATCGCGATGTTGGCCCGCAATCCCGATCTCTATTCGCACAAACGATTGGTCGAGGCGGCGACGGAGCGCGGACATTCGATCGAGATCATCAACACGTTGCAGGTGTACATGAATATCACCTCGCACCGGCCGGAGGCTTACTACAAGGGAGAGAAACTGCCGAAATTCGACGCGGTGATCCCGCGCATCGGCGCGTCGGTGACGTTCTACGGCCTGGCGGTGCTGCGCCAGTTCGAAATGATGGGCGTCTATCCGCTCAACGAGTCGGTGGCGATCGGCCGCTCGCGCGACAAGCTGCGCGCGCTGCAGTTGCTGTCGCGCGAAGGATTGGGCCTGCCCGTAACCGGATTCGCTAACTCGGCGCGGTTCGCCGACGACTTGATCAACATGGTCGGTGGCGCACCGGCCGTCATCAAGCTGCTCGAAGGCACCCAGGGCATTGGGGTCATCCTCGGCGAAACCCAGTCGTCGGCGAAAAGCGTGATCGAGGCGTTCAGCGGCGCCCATATCAACATCCTGGTACAGGAGTTCATCAAGGAAGCCGGCGGGTCGGACATCCGCTGCCTCGTCATCGGCGGCAAAGTTGTGGCAAGTATGCGCCGTCAGGGTGTCGAAGGCGACTTTCGCTCTAATTTGCACCGCGGCGGTTCGGCGATGCGGATTAAAATAACGCCGGAAGAGCGCTCGACCGCCGTGCGCGCCGCGCGTACCCTTGGGCTCAACGTCGCCGGCGTCGATATGTTGCGTTCCAACCATGGTCCGGTAATCATGGAAGTCAATTCTTCGCCGGGCCTGGAGGGGATTGAAGCGGCCTCGACCATCGATGTCGCCGGCAGAATAATCGAGTTTTTGGAAACCCATGCCAAGCCAAACAAAACTAAAACCCGCGGCAAAGGTTAAGCCCAAGGGCGAGCCGATAAAAATCGGAGACACGGTCGTTGCGCCGGGCGCCCACGCCACGGTCGATCTGCCGGTAAGCCTGCTCTCGACCCATACGCCGGTAACGCTGACCGTGCGCGTGATAAACGGCAAGCGGCCAGGCCCGAAACTGTTTCTCAGCGCCGCCGTGCACGGCGACGAACTCAATGGCGTTGAGATAATTCGCCGCGTGCTCGACAACCGCGCATTGCGCCGTTTGCGCGGCACCCTGATCGCCGCGCCGATTGTTAATGTGTTCGGGTTTATCGGCCGCGAG
>JBFKGW010000307.1:0-4215 GCA_041633145.1 Alphaproteobacteria bacterium | reverse complement strand
CGGCGCGGCGGCGACCTGGGCCAAGGCGCCGATGCTGACCGCCTCGAAGCCTGGCCGCAAAATGATCAACGTGCCGCCGAAGCCGACCAAAACGGCGCCGATCCGCCGTAGGTGCACCTTCTCGCCGAGGAACAGCGCGGCGCCGATGGTGGTGAAGATCGGCGCGGTGAAGCCGAGCGCGGTGACTTCGGCAATCGGGATGCGCGCCATGGCAAAGAACCACAAGCTCACGCCCATGCCGTGCAACAGGCCGCGGGCCAATTGCAGACCGACGATCCGCTTGGGCAGGCGTACCGTCTCCAAGCGTAGAAAAATCGGAACCATCAAGATAAAACCGAAGCCGTAGCGGATGAAGGCCGCCTGGATCGGGTTCATATCGGTGCCGAGTTGGCGAACGATGATGGTCACGCCGACGAAAAACAGGCCGGTCAACACCATCCAGCCAAGGCCGCGCAGATTGCCGGCAGCGGTGCCGGGACCGGTGGAGGGGGAACTCATGCCAGTTTGTACACTCGTCGCTCAAGCGGCCCGATTATCGCGGGCGCACCATAACCTAGCACCCGGCAGCCTGCAGCGGGTAATACCGATTGGCACAGCTGCCCTTCGCCACGCACATCACAATTTTCTAAATAAGCGTTTGCTCAACGGCACCAGAACGACGAAAATTGACCGTCACCGGGACACAAATAGAGATACAGAATAGGTAGATTCTGGATGAGTGACGCCCCGCCCTTTTCGCCGTTGTTCGACGGCCTCGCGCAATGGACCCTGCAACAGGGACTGCACGAGACGACGGTTAGCGACCTGGTTCAGGGGTTCGGCAGCCGGCTGGTCGCGGGTGGCATTCCGGTCAGCCGGATCAGCATCGGCGGCATGGTTTTGCATCCGGTATTCGGCGCCGACGACATCGTGTGGGAGGCAGATCATGACCAGGTATCGGTCAACCGGGTATCACGCAGTGTCTTAACCACGCCCGAATTCCAGAATGCGCCCTTCTTCCACATGGCATCAAGCGGCATTCCGTTCTTGCGCCAGAGCCTGGAACAGCCAGCGACAGATCAGAATTTCCCGATATACGATCGACTGCGTGCGGCGGGGATCACCGACTATTTCGCGTTTTTTCAATCCTACGGTAATACCGAGGAACTGCTGTGGGCGGATCTGCCGCCGGGCATGGCCGGCGTGCTTGGCGCCTTTTCAACGCGCCGCGCCGGCGGCTTCGCCGACATGGAAATCGAGTATCTCAAGGCGATGTCGATGCCGCTGGCGACGGCGGTTAAGGCGACGACGACCTACGATCTGGCGGGGGCTTTGCTCGACACCTATCTCGGTAAATATTCCGGCGGGCACGTTCTCGACGGACTGATTGAGCGCGGCGATGGCCGCTTGATCGACTGTGTGCTGTGGTACTGCGATTTACGCGATTCAACGCGGTTGGCCGACGAAACGCCGCTCGACGAATATCTGGCGACGTTGAATGACTATTTCGATTGCACCGCCGGCGCGGTGCTCGATCACGGCGGCGAAGTGCTCAAATTTATCGGTGACGCGGTGATGGCAATCTTCCCGGTCGAGGAAGGCAACCGCCCGACGCCCGATATGTGCCGGGCCGCGCTGATGACCGCGAAAGACGCGCTGGCACGCGCACAACGCCTCAACGAGGTGCGGGCCGGCAACAATTTGCCGGATATTAATTTCGGTATCGCGCTGCATGTCGGACAAGTGATGTATGGCAACGTCGGCACCGCCCGGCGGCTCGACTTCACCGTGATCGGCCCCGCGGCCAACGAAGTCGCGCGGCTCGACGGCCTGTCGAAAAAACTGCAGACGCCGTTGGTCGCGTCGGCCAAATTCAACGAAGAATTTTCCGAGGAGTTGACGGCGTTGGGTACACACGAAGTCCACGGCGTCAGCCGCGGACTGGCGGCGTTCACAACGCCGGATCTGGCGCCGACGACAGGTTAGCCGATACCGGATATGAGCCATGTCCCATGATCGGATCGCCTACGATTTTGGGGCACCACGACGGCATCATACGTTTGGATGACTATCTCCTGCCATCCTTGGCGGTTAACCTCAACGTCACGTTTAAAGTTAATGTCTTGAAACAAAAATCTGTCCGGTGTTGCGAAGCTATAGTGGTTTCGTGCGCTATCGGATGAGGGGAGGAAATCCAATGACCGTTAAATCGACAGCGGAAAAAACCGCGCGCGCGGCGCAGGCGTTTACCCGCCGCGGTTTGTTCAAAGGGGCTACCGTCGCCGGCGGCACATTGGGCGTCGCTGCCGCGGCCAGCCAGTTGGGCATGCCCTATATCGGTACGGCCAAGGGTCAGACGACGACCTGGAAAATCCAGACCTCGTGGCCCGGCGGCTTCGGCCTCGAGACATTCAAGCAGTGGGCGAACAACATCGTCGAGGCGTCTGGCGGTGAGTTGGCCTTCGAGCCGTTCGGCGCAAAGGACGTGGTCGGCGATTTCCAGCTGTTCGACGCGGTCAAGAACGGCGTCCTGCAAGCGATGAACCCGTTCACCCTCTACTGGGCGGGCCGCATGCCGGCGTCGGTGTTCTTGAGCTCCTATCCGCTGGGCCTGCGCAACCCGCACGAGTGGGACGTGTTTTTCTACGGCCTCGGCGGCCTGGAAATAACCCGCGAACTGTTCGCCAAGTTCGGCATGTACTATGTCGGGCCGATCCACCATGGCCCCAATATTATCCATTCCAAGGTGCCGATCCGCTCGATCGAGGATTTCCGCGGCCGCAAGATGCGCTTGCCAGGCGGCATGGTTGCCGAAGTATTCCAGGCGGCGGGCGCCAAGACGACACTGCTGCCGGGCAGCGAGATCTTCCCGGCGTTGGAGAAAGGCACGATAGACGTCGCCGACTATGTCGGTCCGGCGATCAACTATGACCTGGGCTTCCATCAGGTGACCAAGTACATCTCGATGGGCCCGCCAGGCTTCATGTCGCTCTACCAGCCGGTCGACTTGATGGATCTGACGGTCGGCATGGACGCGTGGAACGGGATCTCGCCGAAGATGCAGAAATTCGTCGAGTTGTCGGTGCATCAGTATTCCGACCTGCATCACGCAGCGATCCAAAAGGCCGATCAGGACGCCTGGAAGAAGTTTGATGAAGCCGGCACGATCGTCACCCGCCTGTCGCAGGACGACGTGGAGGCGTTCACCAATCTGGCGGTGCCGCGCTGGTTCGCCTGGGCCAACAAGGACAAGGACGCCGCGCGCGTGTTCAAGATACAGCTCGATTATATGATGTCCGGCAGCCTGGGTTATGTCACACCGGATACAATCAAGGGCCACGAATTAAAACTGTAGATTTTGGTTCCTCTGGTTATCGTCTGAGGTCAAGATTGGCTCGGGGGGCGTTGGTGCGCTCCCCGAGCGGTTTTTGAATTACCCAGCGAGACGGTCCGCATGCCAAACCTAACGTTCGTCCTGCCTCACTGGCTGTACTGGTCCGGACTGGTGATTTTCCCGCTCCTTGCGATGGCGCTGGTGCGCCGGCAGCGGGCGGCCGCGCCGCCCAGCGTCGCCATGCTTTCGATCGCCTATCTATTACTCGTTACCGGCGGCTTTGTCGGCCTGCATCGTTTGTATCTACGCAGCAAACTCGGCTTTGCTTACATACCGCTATTCGCCGCCATCCTGTTCGGTAACGCTCGAGGGCGGGAGGCCCGCAACCTGGTCTCTGACCTGCGCAACGAGGTAACAGGCGCCGAGTTTCTGGCCGAGCGGGCGCAGAAACAGCTGGAGCAGGGTCGCGACGGCGCCGCGGAAAGGCTAGCCGATGCCCAACAGGCGCTGGTAATAGCCCAGGAGCAAATGGCCGATGCGGTTGCGCGCTTCGACCAATGGGAAACTTTTTCAGCCGCGTTGGGAGCCGCCATCGTGGCGTTTTTGATGGTCGACGCGTTTTTATTGCCGCGTCTAACCCGCCGCGCCGCTGTGATCGATCGCGAGAAAGGCGTCGTCCACGCCGATACGGTTATCGAAGAAGTGCCCGATCTGGTCGGCCACGAATATGTCGAGGAGCAACCGCGCCCCGCAATCAGCCGACAGATCGACCGCGTCAACGGCTGGGTCGGCCATTTTATTGCCTTTTGGGCGATCATCGCCGTCTACGTCTATTACTACGAGGTGCTTGCCCGCTACGTATTCAATTCGCCGACCAACTGGGCGCACGAGAGCATGTTCCT
>JBFKGW010000306.1:0-4252 GCA_041633145.1 Alphaproteobacteria bacterium | reverse complement strand
GCCGTCCTCGACACAAATTAATATGCCGTGTCGCCCCGCTGCTCCGGGGCGATCCCATCTCAGAGCGTGTTGTGACAACCCCGACCCTCGCGAGGGGGCGGGGTTGTACTTTTTTACCGCCATAGTTTCGCCGAATTGCCCGCGCAGGGTGTCTGCGCGTGATTGACGTTACGGTCGATCTTGCGCATATCGGCATTGTGAAATCGAACTATCCAAGGACGGTGCCATGATTGCACCTCGCTGCCAGTTCATTCCTGAGTTGTGTCGCCGATGGATCGGCCCGCTGCTCGCGCTCGCCATCGTTGTGAGCGCGCCAGTTCTTGCGGTAAGCCCGGTAATGGCGCAGTCGCGCGACACCCAGACGCTGTTGAACACGATCGAGCGTTTAGAGCGCCAGTTGCAGGCGCTCGAGCGGACGGTTTATCGCGGCGCGCCACCACCCGCCGGCGGTGCGGCGACGACCTCGGTGGCCGGCGGCACGGCGCCACCGGCAGCGGTTTCGCAATTGCAGCTCAAAACCAGCCAGCTCGAAGAACAAATGCGCAGCCTGACCGGACAGATCGAGGAGATGGGGTTCCGGATCAACCAGATTAGCACCCGGCTCGACAAACTGGTCGCCGATGTGGATTTCCGCCTACGCGCGTTAGAAAGCGGCGGTCAAGCGGGCATGGCGTCCAGCCCGCCTCCGCCTGGTGCGCAGCAATTTGCCAGTTCGCCAGTGACGCCGCCGCGCCCGGCGCCTACTACCGGCGAAGTGGTCATCAATCCGGAAGGCGCGCCCGGTCCGTCGCGGGTATTCGGCACATTGACCGAGAGCCAAATCAGGGCGGCCGGTGTCACGCCGCCTGGGGCAGGTGCGGCGCCGGTTGCCGCGCAGCCCGGCGCTCAACCGACCGTGGCCAGTACTGGCGACGCATCCGGCTTGCCGTTGGGCTCGCCGGAAGACCGTTATAACTATGCTCGCGGGTTTCTGATGCGGCGTGACTTCGAGGGCGCGGAACAGGCGCTCCGGGCCTTCGTCGACACCTATCCGGAAAACGAACTGGCCGGCAATGCGCAGTACTGGCTCGGCGAAACCTTTTATGTGCGCAATGATTTCGGCACCGCCGCGCGCACCTTCGCTGACGGGTTCCAACGCTATCCCGACAGCAGCAAAGCGCCCGATAACTTGCTCAAGCTCGGCATGTCGTTGGCGGCGCTCGAACGCACGGAAGATGCGTGCATTACGCTGCAGAAGTTGGAAAGCGAGTATCCGCAAGCCGCGGCCAACATAAAGCGACGGGCCGAGGACGAGCGCAGCCGTTTGAAATGCAGCTAGCGGCGCGATCCGAGGCCGCGTTGCTGGCCTGGATGGGGTCGCCCGCGGATCCGCGCGTCCACGCCACGACAACGCCGTTATCGGGCACCGATTTCGCCGCGCGGATGGCGCAGTTTGCTCCTTTCGAGCCGGCGCCTACGATCGCCGTCGGCGTTTCAGGCGGTCGCGACAGCATGAGCCTGGCGCTTCTGGCAGCGCGCTGGGCGACGCAGCGCGGCGGCAACGTGGTCGCCATCACCGTCGATCATGGATTGCGGCCGGAGTCGGCGTGGGAGGCGCGTCAGGTCGGGGATTGGCTGGCCGCCCACGGTATTCGTCATCACATCCTGCGCTGGCCGGGGCCTTATCCAGCATCGGGCATTCAGGCCGCCGCGCGCCAGGCGCGCTACCGCCTGCTGAGTGAGTATTGCCGCGACCGCGCGATCCTGCATTTGCTGGTTGCCCACCAGCGCGAGGATCAGGCCGAAACTGTATGGCTGCGCCGCGAACGCGCCAGTGGCCGCCACGGTTTGGCGGCGATGGCGGCGGTCAGTGAGCATCGGCATGTGCGGCTGGTGCGGCCGCTGCTCGATGTGCCGCGTGCTCGCCTGGCCGCTACCCTCGAGGCCGTTGGCCAGCCGTGGATCGACGATCCCAGCAATCTAGACAGCAACATGGCACGGGGTCGCCTGCGTTCCGAGGTTGCGCACGGATCGGTGGCGGGCGCACTCGCTATCGCTGCGGCCAGCGCCGACGAGCGTCTTGCAGCCGAACGCGCGGCGGCTGCCTTGGCGGCGCGCGCGTTGCGATTCCACCAAGCTGGGTTCATCACCGTCGATCGCTCGGTTCTGACGGCAGGAGCGCCCGAGATCGTCGATCATGTTTTGGCCCGCGCGGTCATGGCGGTTGCGGGGCGCACCTACCCGCCGCGCGGCGAACGCACGCAGCGTTTGCGCGAGGCGATGTCGAGTTCGGACGATTTTCGCAGCCGCACGTTGGGTGGCTGCCGACTCGTCGGGCAAGCGAATTGGATTCATATTTGCCGCGAGCCCGCCCGCATCGGACCGTCCGTGCCTTTGCAAACGGGTACCGACCAACTGTGGGATAATCGGTATTTGGTGTCGGTCACGAAGAATTTAGGTGAGGAAACCCGGCTGGACGCCCTCACCGCCGCCGGCTGGAATCAGATCGTCGGGTGTGATCCGGGGTTGCGCGAAAGCACCCTGCCTTATGCGGCGCGGGTGGTGTTGCCGGCGGTCTGGCATGGTGATCAGGTCTTGGCGGTGCCTCACCTGGCATACGGTGATCGAGTTAATCCGCCGTTCACCGCGGGATTGCAGTTGAAATGGCGGCCGCCGCTGGCGGTCGCGCCGGCGCGGTTCGGTAAGGTCTGATTATGATTTTCAGCCTACCATTAGCCATCTGTACCCATTGCTTCAGCTGCATTCGATACCCATTTATTAATAGGGTGACGGTGCGTTGGGATGACGCGCCGTCGCATCTGAATTTGTGCTGTAATGAGACTAGGGTATAACGGTCCGGTCAACGGAGTAGGCTGTTGAATAATTTCGGAAAAAATCTAGCGTTGTGGGTGATCATCGCCTTGCTGGTGGTGGCGCTGTTCAACTTGTTTCAAAGCTCAGGCCGCAACAGCGTCGAGCAGAAACTGGCATTCTCCGATTTCATTGCCCAGGTCGAAAGCGGCCAGGTTGCCGAGGTTACCATCGAGGGTAATCAAGTATCGGGGACGCTGCGCAATGGCGCACCGTTCAACACCTACACGCCCGATGATCCACAATTGGTGCAACGCCTGACCGATCAGGGCGTGCGTATCACCGCGGCGCCGGAGGAGCGGGTTCATCCGGTGCTCGGCATGCTGCTGTCGTGGCTGCCGTTCATCGTGATCGTCGCCGTGTGGATCATCTTCATGCGGCAGATGCAAGGCGGCGCCGGCCGCGGCGCCATGGGCTTTGGCAAGTCGCGCGCCAAACTGCTGACCGAGCACGCTGGCCGGGTCACGTTTGAGGACGTCGCCGGCGTCGAAGAAGCCAAGCAGGAAGTCGAAGAAGTCGTCGAGTTCTTACGCGACCCGCAGAAATTCCAGCGCCTGGGCGGCAAGATCCCCAAAGGCGTGCTCCTGGTAGGACCGCCTGGCACGGGTAAGACCCTATTGGCGCGCGCCATTGCGGGCGAAGCGAATGTGCCGTTCTTCACCATTTCCGGTTCCGATTTCGTCGAAATGTTCGTCGGCGTCGGCGCCAGCCGCGTCCGCGATATGTTCGAGCAGGGCAAAAAGAACGCGCCCTGTATCATCTTCGTCGACGAACTCGATGCGGTCGGCCGCCATCGCGGCGCCGGACTGGGTGGCGGCAACGACGAGCGCGAGCAGACCCTCAATCAGTTGCTGGTCGAAATGGATGGGTTCGAAAGCAACGAGGGTGTTATTCTGATCGCCGCGACCAACCGCCCCGATGTGCTCGATCCCGCGCTGTTGCGGCCGGGCCGCTTTGACCGTCAGGTGGTGGTGCCGAACCCCGATATCATCGGCCGCGAGAAAATCCTCAAGGTCCATATGCGCAAGGTACCGCTGGCGCCCGACGTGCAGGCGAAAATTATCGCCCGCGGCACGCCGGGTTTCTCCGGCGCCGATCTCGCCAACCTGGTCAACGAAGCCGCCCTGTTGGCCGCTCGCAAGGGTCGCCGCATGGTGACCATGGCCGAGTTCGAGGAGGCCAAGGACAAGGTTTTGATGGGCGCCGAACGCCGTTCGATGGTGATGAGCGAAGAAGAAAAGCGCCTCACCGCCTATCACGAAGCCGGCCACGCGCTGGTCGGCTTGCATATGGAGGGTTGCGACCCGCTGCACAAGGTGACGATCATTCCGCGCGGGCGCGCACTGGGCGTCACCATGTCGCTGCCCGAGCGCGACCGCTACACCTATTCGCTGTACGAGCT
>JBFKGW010000305.1:0-4252 GCA_041633145.1 Alphaproteobacteria bacterium | reverse complement strand
GTTCAGATTAAGCTCGGCGCTGAAATAGTCGGCGACCTGAACATCGGTCGTCTCTGGGTCGCGGCCGCGGCCGACCGGGTTGGCCATGTAAGCGTCGAGCAGTTCCGCTTCGGCGATCGGATCGATGTCGCTGACAAAGGTCAGCCGAACGACCGGTTGGCCGCGAAAATTACCGGGATCCGGCCGGGCCAGCTCGTCGCCACCGATGTTGTTGGAGATGGGCGCGGACAGGTTGACCGTCGTGCAGCCGCCGACGAGCGCAGCGGCAATATTGACAAGCAATACGTATCCTCGAATACGCACCCTCTTCTCCTGCCCTGGCGAGTTGACCCTCGCTTGGGGCAGGTCAACTCTTGTTATTCTTGACGATCAATTTTGGCCTTTATTCTACATTATTTCGCCGTCAAAGCAGCTAGCTCAAAGAGATTTTACCGGCACAGGTCGACCGCGCGATCGTTTTAGACATCAGCTCCATTCGAGATAGTTTCCGAACAGCTGGATGAACACGAGCTTGGTCTCGCCGATCTGGATTACCGCTTTGTCGGCGATTTCACGTGACTCGAGCAGTGGCTGATCGTCGATATAGGCCAGGTTGGTCGAGTTTCCCGGGACCAGAAAATATCGTTGGTTCTTGGGGTCAGCCGCCAAGACCACATGATCGTCCTTCGATATGGCGGCGTCACCGGTGTCGAGGACGATATCGTTCTCCGGTCCGCGACCGATCCGGTTACGCCCCAGATTGACGGCGTAAACGCGACCACGGTGCGGCCCCTCGGTAAGGATTAACAGTCCAGCCGTCAGACCGACATCTATCGCCGCCGTCGACGCCGGCGCACCTGGCGACACTTTGCTGCGGTCCGGCGCAGCCTCGCCGGCGGTCCAGATTTGCGTCTGGTCGCCATCGGCATCGCTTGGGGCACCAGCGGGCGACGGAGGCGCAGCGCCCGCTTGCCCTGCGCTTTCGGGGTCGGCGGCGTCCGCATCGATCTGCACACGTACTTCGTCGGGCGCAAAATGCTCTTCAGCGCTCATATTGATGACGATGGTCTCGTCGGAATCGACGTAGGCGGGCGCCGCTTTCGGCGACTGTTGGAGCGCCGCCTTGCGCCGTCGTGTGAACCATCGCTTCATCTTAAACGCTCCCGCCGTCTCGCCCGCTTCGCCGCGTCGCTCGCCGTTCGTTTACGGCTCGGCCTTGTAGAGCCGGTTGACCAGGTTATCGAGGCAGTAGTGCCCGCACCGCGTAATGATGCGTTCCTCCATGCTTTGGACGATATGCATGAGCAGAACAAGAATTGCCGCCATGATCAGCGCCAAGAGCGTGGTGTTGAACGCCACCGCCAGGCGCAGGGTCAAATCGGATAATAGATTCGGATCCTGACTGCGGCCCGGCTCGCCGGCGAAATTGAGGGCCAGCGCGATCCCCACCACCGTACCGATAAAACCCAGCGTCGGGATCACCCACATCACATAGCGGATCATCGAGTAGCTGAGCTCCAGATCCTGGTTGCGCAGCTCGATCGAACTGTTGAGCACAGCGCTCGCATTTTCGACCGAATTGGTGGTTTGAAACACCGAAATGATGCGCTTGATGAGACTGGGCAAAAACCTCTCTGCGCTTTTTTCGGCGAGCGAGACCTTCTTATAGATCGCCGGCAGCGCCTGCTTGACCAGCACCGTCGAGTCATCCTCCGGCAAATAGCGGTGGTAGAGCTCCTTGCGCTCGATGTGCGCGGCGCGAAACCGCTGCAATAGTTCGCCCAAGCCGATCGAAAAAATAAGCCACATCAGGTTTTGCACCGAGTAGGGATAGGTCGGCCCACCAAGGTCGAGCAAAACCTTGGCGAGCCCGCTCGGCAGTACGGCCGAGAGAATGACAACGATGAGGATGCCGAAAACAAGGAAGCCGGCGGCGACGAGCAAACGGTTCATTCTTTGACGATCTCGCCGGTCAGCGGGTTGCGGCGGTAGACCGCCTCGCGGTTTTTCCCCGCCACCTCGCGGATCAGATCGCCGACGCAGCGCCGCTCGCTGCCGAACAGAACGATATCGTCTTCGCGTACCTCGTGATAGGTCGCTCGGCGCAACTTATCGCCGACCGCAAGATAGGTTCCCGACTTGCTTCCCAAGTCGGTGATCACGATCCGCCCTTCGCCGACCTCGATGGTCGCATGTTCGCGCGAGACTGTCTGGTTATCGAGAACGATGTCGTTCTTGGCGTTACGACCGATGCGGATGATCATGGGCGGACGCGCTGAACACCTTCGCCGGAGCCGACGGGCGCGCCCGGCTCTGGCTCTTCGGGTGACGTTTGGGGAAGCACAAGCTTGGTCAAACTGCAAAAAATAAAGAGCACACAGTTGTCGAAGCGGACTTTGGTTGTTTCGTGACGGGCCTCGCGCTCGAGTTTGGCGGCCAGCCGTTCGCTCTGCCTGGTCTGCCGGTCCTGCCTCGTGGCCGCTTCGTCTTCCGGTCGACTGGTTCCCTCGTCGAGGTCTGGTGCCGGCTTCGCCGATTTTAGTTTCTCCGGCCGGAACAATTTAACCGACGGGTCGGACTCGGGTTTGCGGTCGGCAATTTCATGCTGGCGATTGGCAATTTTAGAAGTCGAGCGGCCAGACGCGCGGTTGGTCGCGACCTCGATGGCCTGCGCCCCAGCCTGAACCGTTTGCGAATCCGAGTTGTTCGCATTTGCTGCCGGTTGCAAATACGCCAGCTTGTTGCTGTCTTCGCTCGCTTCGATGACCGCGTCGACGTCCTCGCGCACGGCTGTCGCGGTAGCCTGCAGTTCGGCGGCGTTACGCGCCTGGTCGTTAATCTGGTCCTCGGATTTTGCCGCCGACGCTTGCCGCGCCGCCGCGATAAATTCCTGCTCTGCCGGGTCGAGCGGCTGCTTGGCGATAAACTTTTCCATCGCGGTACGCTCGAATTCTTGGCGCCGCGGCCTTTCCGGCTCGTCTGCGGTTGTTTCCGTTGCACTTGGCGCGAGGTCTTTAGCGTCGGGCGACAGCGCCGCAATGTCCCGCGAAAAGCTGAACTGATCGGCAAAACTCTTAGCCGATGACCCGGACTGCTCGGCCGGCGCGTCCGGCGCATCGGCAACCGACGCGTCTTCAACGTGATCACCTGTCTTGGTCGCTGCTTCTTCCGACGCAGCGGTCGCCGATTGTGCGGCGGCTTGGGCGGGCGCAGGTGATGGGTCGGAAGCCTCGGGTAACGGGACAGGAGCAGGCAACGAACCGTCCGGCGGACCTGCTCGTTCCAGCGCGGCGGTTGCCGCAGCAAGCAAATCGCCCAGCGGCGTCGGCGGCGCGCTACCGTCTTGTCCGCTGGGGCCCAACGTGGGCTTCGAACCTGATGCCGATCCCTGCGGTGCTTGCGCGCTTTGGCTGCCAGGCTGCGAACCAGACGGGCCAGCAGGCGCGGTAGAATTGGCGACATTCACGGCGTCACCACCACGGCTACCAGCGAACTCCGCACCGCTAGAATCCGCCGAGGCTGTGGCGCTGGCCGTTCCCGGCTGTGCTGGGAGCGGTTTCGGCTTGGGGACGGCGGCAAACTGGCCAACGCCTGGTCCTGCATTGCCAACGCCGGAATTTTCTGATCGCGCCGCGGCGCTGGCTTCGCTGCCTGGCGATCCCGCACCGCGCTCAGCGCTCGTATCTGAGCCTGTCGCCGCGCTTGGTTGGCCGAGAATGCCCGATTGAGAGACGAATTTATCGAATGCGGTCGATTGACCACGCGGTGCCGGCGGTGGCTCGCCGAGGGTTACGGTTCCCAGCGGTTGCTGGCCCGACTCCTTAGGCGCGCTTCCCGCGTTCTGGTCCAACGAGTTGGGATCTTGCGCTGACCGGTCGTTATTTGCGGCCGTACCGGCCGTGCCACCTGCTCCGCCGTCGCGGCCGGCGCCTGTGTCGGACTGACCGGTCGCGCCCGGCTTGCTGGCGCCGCTGCCGCCCGCGCCGAGCAGGCGCTCGAGCAACGATCCGCTTTCGCCGCCACTGCTTTCACCGCTCGCCGCAGCACCGCCATGGTCAGACGTTGTGCCGTTGTCCGCACCGCTCGTCGAAGCAGTCCCGACTGCCGGGCCGGGGCCGGCGCTGTCGAGGTCCTTCAACAGGCGCTCGGCCAGTTTCGCCTGCTTGTAGTCGGCCAGTCGTTGCTTCCACAGCTGTTGTTCGAAGGCTTTTCGATTGGGATCTTGTTGCGCCGCCGGACTGGGCGTGTAGACCACGTGGTGTTCGATGTCCTC
>JBFKGW010000304.1:0-4278 GCA_041633145.1 Alphaproteobacteria bacterium | reverse complement strand
TGCCCCTTGTAGTTGGGCACAAGTGCCAAGTTACGCGCGCGCTTGCTTTCGATCTCGAGCGCGGTCTGCTCGACCAGTACTGCCCGGCTGGCGAACGAGGGGTGGGTGCCGCCTAACGAGTGGATGGCCTCTGGGTTTGCGAGCGCCATCTGGCGGAACGTATTGCCGGCCCCGGCCATATTCCAACCAGCCCGCGACGCGTGGTACATGCCGACATAATCGGCCTCGGATTCGAATTCCTGGCTATACGCGCGGGCGCCGATTTTGGCGCCGATGTCGACCACGTCGACGCCGATCGCTCCCGATACCACAGCGGCGATCAACGCGCCGATCGCCGCGTTGGCTTGTTTCGCCGCTTGATGGTTGCGGGTGAGGTGGGCCATCTCGTGGCCGAACACCAGTGCGATATCTCTGTCTGCGTCCATCAGGCGCATGATGCCGGTCGTGAAAATGATCGTGTTGCGGCCCGCGAAAGCGCCTACCTCTTCGTTGCTGGTGAGAATCACCCGGTAACTGCAAACCGGGACCGTCGGGATCCTGAAATCCAGTTGCTGACCGTTGCGCAAGACACGCACCCGAAGGGTGGGTAACTGGTAGTTGACCCGCGCTTGGCCTGACGCTACCGCGTAGGCGTTGGATCCGTTGATGCGGGTGACAACGTCGCCCGGCAACAAAACGCCGTCGGCGGGCATTCCCGGCAGGGTGTAGGCAACTCTGACTTCTCCGGCGCGCGACAGGCCACGTGCCGCGACCGTGGCGCGCCGATTGACCATCGAAGTGTTGAGCAGCGCGGAATGGAATTGAACCCCGGCTCTATTGCGGATGTTTGCACCGCATTGGTCGACGTTGGCGGCGAGGATGGGGACGCCAATTTGCGCCAACCGTTGCCCGTGCCGGTCGCGTTCGCGAATGGCGACAACCAATTGCTTTTCGGCCTCGGCTTGGACGGCGAGCGGGTTAACGGTGGGCAGGTTCGATGTCGGCGCCACGCAGGCGGACAGAAGCACCAGCCCTGCCGTGAGGGCTGCTTTATGCAAAGCACATAAAGGTCTGCGTTCGCCCATGGGTCAACTTTAGCGTGTCCCTATGGTTAATACCAACCTAAAGGCGATGTGGTGGTATGGTATGCCCGTCAGGCGGTGAACATGCCGCTACGCTTGGTTTTCGCCCGATGAACCCAGATTGATCCGCCCTTCGCGCCCGGAAAACAGCCGGCGGATATTGCTGGCGTGGCGGATCCACACCAGGACCGCCATGACGATAGCGATGCTGGCGACCTGGGGTTCGCCCAAGAACCAGCCGAACACCGGCGCCAGGCTGACCGCGACCAGCGCGGCCAACGACGAATAGCGAAATGCCAGCGCGACGATCAGCCAGACCGCGACGGTCACGATGCCGGCCTTCCAGGACAACCCCAGCATGACGCCAAGGAAAGTGGCGACGCCCTTGCCGCCACGAAACTTGAGCCAAATCGGAAACAGGTGGCCGAGGAACACCGCGATTGCCGTGAAGAAGGCGACATCGGGCCCGAAGTAGGCGAACGGCACCCACACGGCGACAAAGCCCTTGCCGACGTCGAACAGCAAGGTCAACGCCGCTGCAACCTTGCCGCCATGGCGCAACACATTGGTCGCGCCGATATTGCCCGAGCCCATCTGGCGAATGTCGCCGGCGCCGGCCACGCGGGTGAATATGAGGCCGAAGGGGATCGAGCCCAGCAGGTAGGCGCCGGCAATCCACGGCAGGAATATCTGCCAACCGTAGATGACGTTTTTCCAATCGGGAATGTTGAATGTCGCTTGAACGACACCCCAATAGAAAATGATCGGGCTGGCGCCTTCTTCCATATCCGGGCCGGGCACTCGTTGGTTAAGCCGCTGCGGAGAAGATAGTGCGGCCGTCGACGACGGTACGCAAGACCTGGCCTTGTACCAGCCGCCCGTCGAACGGGGAATTTTTCGACTTGGAGACGAAGTTGTCGGGCTCGATACGCACCGGGCGGTCGGGGTCGAAGACCACCAGATCGGCCGGGCCGCCGACGCTCAAGCGGCCAACCGGCAGGCCCAACAGGTCGGCCGGCCGGCAGGTGATGCGCGCAAGCGCGTCGGGCAGGTTCAAATGTCCGTTATGTCGAAGCTCGAGGGTCAGTTGCAGCAGGGTCTCGAGGCCGACCGCGCCAAATTCGGCCTGTTCGAACGGCAGGCGCTTGGAATCCTGGTCCTGCGGCGCATGGTCGGACGCGATGCAGTCGATGGTGCCGTCGGCCAGCCCGGCGACGATTGCCTGGCGGTCTTCCTCGCGGCGCAGCGGCGGCGTCAATTTGGCGAAGGTGCGGTAATCGCCGACCGCCAGCTCGTTGAGGGCGAAATAGGGCGGGGCGGTGTCGCAGGTAACGTCGAGGCCGGCCGCCTTGGCATCGGCGATCGCTGCGACCGCCTCGGCAGTCGACAGGTGCGAGGCGTGGTAGCGGCCGCCGGTCATCTCGACCAGTTTGAGGTCGCGCTGCAGCATGATGATCTCGGCTTCCGCCGGGATGCCGGGCAGGCCCAAGCGGGTCGACAATTCGCCCGACTGCATGACGCCGCCTTGCGCCAGCACCGGCTCTTCGGGGTGCTGCATGATGATGCCGTCATGGGCTTGCGCGTATTTGAGCGCGCGCGACAGCACCTTGGCGTTGGCGATGGTGCGCCGGCCGTTGGTAAACGCCACCGCGCCGGCCTGCTTGAGCAGGCCCATCTCAACCAGTTCGTCGCTGTCACCGCCGCGCGTCACCGTGGCGTGGGCGAAGACCTTGATCAATTTGACCTCGCGGGCCCGCCGCGCGATGAACTCCAAGACCGAGACCTCGTCGATCACCGGATTGGTGTTGGGTAGCGCCACCACGGTGGTGACACCGCCGGCCGCGGCGGCGCGGCTGCCGCTTTCCAGATCTTCCTTATGTTCGGCGCCGGGTTCGCACAGATCGGCGCGGATATCGACCAGGCCGGGTGCCAGAATGGCGCCGCGGCAATCGATCTGGACGGCGCCTTCCGGGATGCCGTCGGCAAAAATGTCGGGCCCGATGGCAGCGATCGATTCGCCATCGGTCAGCAGGCCGCCGCTGTCAGCGGCGGGAACGTCGAGGCCCGAGGCCGGATCGATCACCCGGGCGTTGGAGTAGGCGACGCGCGCGCTCATGCCACGTTCCGCCGGTCTTCGCGGGTCAACACATCGAGGCAGGCCATGCGCACCGCCACGCCCATCTCGACCTGCTCGTGAATGACCGAGCGGTCGATGTCGTCGGCGACCGCGGAGTCGATCTCGACGCCGCGGTTCATCGGTCCGGGATGCATGATCAACGCGTCCGGCTTGGCGTGGCTCAGCTTGTCGTAGTCGAGGCCCCAGAAGTGGAAGTATTCGTGCACCGACGGCACGAACGAGCCTTCCATGCGCTCGCGCTGCAGGCGCAGCATCATCACGATGTCGCAGTCGGCGAGGCCGGCGCGCATGTCGTGGAACACTTCGACACCGAGGCGTTCGATCGCCGGCGGCAGCAAGGTCGGCGGCGCGATCACGCGCACCCGCGCGCCCATGGTCTGCAGCAGGTAGATGTTCGAGCGGGCGACCCGGCTGTGGGCGATGTCGCCGCACAGCGCCACCAGCAGGCCCTGCAGGTGGCCCTTGCGGCGGCGGATCGTTAGCGCGTCGAGCAACGCCTGGGTGGGGTGTTCGTGGCTGCCGTCGCCGGCGTTGATCACCGAGCAGTTGACCTTTTCCGACAGCAGCTGCACGGCGCCGGCGTGCGGGTGGCGGACCACCAGCGCGTCGGCGTGCATGGCATTCAGGGTGACCGCGGTATCGATCACCGTTTCGCCCTTCTTGATTGAGCTCGAGGCGACGGCGATGTTGATCACGTCGGCACCGAGGCGCTTGCCGGCCAGCTCGAAACTGGTGCGGGTACGCGTCGATTCTTCGAAGAACAGGTTGATCACCGTCTTGCCGGCGGCCAGCGACAGCTTGCGGTCGGCAGTGCGGTTGCGTTCGGCGTAGCTATCTGACAGATCGAGCAAATAGGTGATCTCGTCGGGCGACAGGTCCTGGATGCCCAAGAGGTGGCGGTGACCGAAGTGCAGTTCGCCGGCAGGCGCCTGATCGGCCGGCGCTGGCGCGCCCTCGGGCGCGACGAAATCGTCGACCGACAGAGCGACCCCCAGGCGCTTCGATTCGGCCAATACGGCCTGCACTTGCGAGGCGTTGGGTTCCCATTGGCCAGCCTCCATGCGCGAGACCGTGGCTTGG
>JBFKGW010000303.1:0-4278 GCA_041633145.1 Alphaproteobacteria bacterium | reverse complement strand
TGGCGCAACAAATGCCGGCAGCGCGCGCAATAATGCTACCAAACGGCACTCGTCCGAGTCGGCAATGCAGATCGGTGTAACCGACGCGTCGCGGGTCAGATGATCGACATGCCAATGGGCGCGTTTGTCTCGCCGCAGATGACGCGCGATGCGAGCGCGCATACCGCCGGCGCCGTTGGCGTTACCGGCATACACATACCAGCCGGGCGGTAAGATGATCCCGGCGTAGCGCGCAATCGGCAGTGGGGTCGGCTGCGCCAATCTGATGAGCAACAGATAGGCGCCCGGTGCGTGAGGAATTTCTGTAGGGGATCTAACCGCCGAGAACGGTTCTCCGCCGGCCAGGCCGGCGTCGCGCAAATCGTCTATCAGCGGTTGCGGCGGTCGCATCGATCTCGACAAGTGTATGCGCCCGACTACCCAGTAGCTATACTTCGCGCAACAAAAACAAACCGCGGGGGGAGACACATCATGAGTTTGCGCGTCGGCGTGTGCGGCCTTGGCATCATGGGCGGTGGCTTCGCCGCCAATCTAGTGAAAAACGGCTTCCAGGTTACCGGCTATGACCCCAGCGCCAAACAGGCGCGGGCGTTCCGATCGGCCGGCGGCACGGTTGCCAAGAGTAACGCTGAAGTCGCCCGCAAGTCCGACGTCGTGATCACCTCGCTGGCCACCGCAGCGGCGCTTGATGAAGTGGTGCAAGGCAAGAGCGGGCTGGTCGCCGGCGCCAAGAAGGGCCTCATCGTGCTGGAGGCGAGCACGCTGTCGTTCGACGAGAAGGAGCGCAACCGCGCCGCGCTGGCCAAGAAGGGCGCGGTCATGCTCGACACGCCGGTCAGCGGCGCCGGCAAGCAGGCCGCAGCCGGCGAGATTTCGATCATGGTCAGCGGACCCAAGCCCGCCTACAACAAAATTGAGCCGATCCTGCCCGGCTTCACCAAGATCCACTATTACGTCGGGCCGTTCGGCGACAGCTCCAAACTGAAGCTCCTGATCAACATGCTGATCGCCGCGCACGGCGCCATTTTCGCCGAAGCGATTACGCTGGCGCGGGCGTCGGGTGTCGATCTGAAGACGTTTCAAGAAGTGCTCAAGCCGTCGGCGGGCAATTCGCGGGTCATCGAGTACCGCGGCCCGTTGATGGTGGCCGACGAATACGCCGACCCGGCGGTCAAGACCGCCGACCTCACCATCATGATGAAGGACAACGAGCTGATCGAGCAGTACGCCCGCGACTACAACGTGCCGGTGCCGGTGTTCTTGGCCAGCCTGCCCACGACCTACGCCGCGTTAGCGCAAGGCTATGGCAGCGAAGACCCCGGCGTCGTCACCCGCATCTACGAACAAATGGCCGGCATTCCGCGGCGCAAGAAACGCGCCCCGGCGAACCGGCGCAAAGCGGCCAAAAAATAAAACCGCTCGTTCTATCAACCGCATAAACAAGGGGAACTTACTATGGACACAGGCGTTATCGGCTTGGGCAATATCGGTGAGGGCGTCGCCAAAAACCTGATCGCCGGCGGCCACAAGGTGGTGGGCTACGATATCGATGCCAGCCGCATCGCGGCGTCCGGCGCCGAGCCCGCCGACAGCGCCGCCGACGTGGCGGTACAAAGCGACATGGTCGTGGCCGCGGTGGCGACTCCAGACGCTTATGAAGCAACCATGAGCGCCCTGGCCGAAGCGGGCAAACAGGGCTTGGTCGTTGCCGATCTGTGCACCTTCCCCGAGGAGACCAAAGACGCGACGCACGCTCAGTTGGCCGAGCGCGGCGTGGTGCTGCTCGATTGCCCGGTGTCCGGCGCGCGGCCGCAATCGCAAGCCGGCGAGTTGGCGATGACCGTCAGTGGCGAAAAAGAGGCGTTCGACCGCGTCGAGGAAGCGCTCAACAGTTTCTGCCGTTCGGTGATCTATGTCGGCGAGTACGGCATGAGCATCAAGATCAAGTACATCCTCAACCTGATGGTGGCGATCCACAACCTGACCTGTGCCGAGGCCTTCGTGATGGCGCGCAAGGCGGGGATCGACCTCGATTTGTTCGTCGACGTGGTGAGCAATAGCTCGGCCCGCTTGCAGATTTTCAATACCCGCGCGTCGCAATGGGTCTCGGGCGACTACGAAAACAACATTACCGCCGCGCTGGCGATCCAGCTCAAGGACATGGTCATCATCGAAGACTTCGCCAAGACGCTCGGTGTGCCAACACCGCTGTTCGACGTTGCCGCCTCCTTCTACGACAAGGCGGCACAGCGCGGCTGGCAGGAACAAGACGCGGCAGTGATCCTCAAGCTGCTGGAAGAAACCGCCGGCATTCCACGAGACTAGAAGAGACACCGCAATGGCCAAAAAGCCGGTCCGCCGCCTCGTCACCGGCCACAATGGGGACGGCGAAGGCATCGTCCTGTTCGACGGGCCGGCGCCAAATGCGCGCCAGCGAACCTCGGGCGTGGTCTCGACCATGCTGTGGCATACCGAGAGCACACCCGCCGAATTTTCGCGCGACGATTGGTCGCTCGGCGATTTTGCCGTGGCGCCGCCGGCGGGCGGGGCGATTTTTCGCGTCGTCGATTTTCCGCCAGACCGCGACGTGCCGGAAATCGAGAACGCGGCGGTGCTCGCCGAGATGGGCCTCGATCCAGCCCAGAACACCGGACGCGAGAACACCCACCACTCGATGCACACCACCCGCTCGGTCGATTTCGCCGTCGTCATGGCGGGCGAGATCGACATGATCCTCGACACCGGCGAAGTTCACCTTAAGGCGGGCGACACCTTCGTCCAGCAAGGCACCGCGCACGGCTACATCAATCGGGGCGACGAGCCCTGCCGCATCGCGTTCGTCCTGATCGACGCCCAAGAGCCCAGCTAGATCCTTCAAATTTTAGAAAAATGCGCGGCGATCGAGTGCCGTCGTTAACCGGGCGTTACCTTAACCTGCGCGGTAATGGGGCATTCTTTCGGAGTTGCGCCAATGTATGGTCTTCAAAGGATTGCCGAGTTTTTCGTCAAAGAGTGGGAGGTGATCGCCGGCGCGCCGCTCTCCTTCACTCTCGCCGTTTTGGTTGTTGGCGCTGCGGTCGGCTGGTGCTTCGGCTTTTTCGCGTGGGAGTTACGCGGCTGGGCGGCGCGGTCAAAAATGGACCAGCTGCGCGAGGAAAAAACCGCCGAAGACGATGTACTCGAGATCGTCCGAGCGAGCCACGAGCACGAGGTCGTGGTCCGCGAGGAAATCGAAGCCGAGTTCGAACGTCTGCACAGCGTGGTCGATCGGCTACACGGCGGAAATACAAACTCGGATCGGCTGATAACCGACGCCACCGCGGCCACCGAGCGGGCGGTTGAAGAACTAAAGCAGGCGCACGAGGAATTCCTCCACCACATGCAACAGTGGGACGACGAGCACTTGCACCACCACGAGCGGCCGGCCTTCGATCATCAAGATTAATTTCGGCGTATAATCGTATTGCTCCGGCGGGCGCCGCCGCGACAGCGCAACCAAGCCTCAACCAACATCGATCACACCGCGCATCACCGGCACGCAGGAACCACCGATGAAAGTGGCAATGGTCCCGTCGGCGTTCTGTTCGGCGCGCGCGTCGAGTAGGCTCGGCCGGCCCATGTCGTCGCCTTGGGCGATCCGTTTCTCCAGCGGCCCCTCCAAGTCTTCTTGTAGGTGCGCAAGCAAGCCAATCAGAGCGACGTTGGCGCTGCCCGTCGCCGGATCCTCGGCGACCCCGTGTAGCGGCGCGAACATGCGCGCATGGATATCGACACCTTTGCCGTCGCTGTGAACATACATGTGAATGCCGGTCACCTGGTCGCGCGGTAGGTGCTGCTCGAATATCTCGGCGCGTGGTCGCGCGGCGGCCAGCGCCGTTCGTGTCGTCAGTTCGGCGACGACAAACGGCGCACCGCAGCTGGCGATCAGCGGCGGGTGGTGCCGGGTCTCGATGTGATCGACCGCAAGGCCGCAGGCTTCAGCAACGATCTCGGCGGGCACGCTGTCGCCCAGTTCGAGCGGTGTGGGTGACGCCAGGCGCGCGCCGACGACAACTGCGCCGTCCTTTAATAATTCGACATGGACTAGCCCCGCCACTTCTTCGAAATTCAATTGGCCGGCGTCGAGCGCGTGGCCCTGCCGTTCGGCCCGCTGTGCGAGAACGAAGGCCGTGCCGACATTGGGGTGCCCGGCAAACGGCATTTCCGCCCGCGGCGTGAAGATACGGACTTGGGCAGTATGCGCTGGATCTTGCGGCGGCAGAACGAAGGTGGTCTCGG